>NZ_JASCPT010000024.1:0-54148 GCF_029959775.1 Pseudomonas sp. PS01270
GGACCGACGTCTTCGCGAGCAGGCTCGCTCCCACAGTGGAATGGATTTTCAAGGTGGGAGCGAGCCTGCTCGCGAAAGCGGTGGTTCAGACGCCTGACTTCGCGGGAATCATCCAGACCAATCCACTCGCCTTCGCCCGTTCATGACACAACCCCAGCACCACCCGGCGCTCGTCATTGGTCATGCGGCCCCAGCGGGTGATTTCTGCGACCGTGCGCTGGCACCCGGTGCAAACATCTTCTTCGTCCAGCGCGCAAATATTCACGCACGGCGAGGCGACGGGTCGTTCGATAGTGGTCATTGTTCCTGCTCGACCAGATCGCGGGCGTAACGCCGCGAGTTATGCACATAGTGCGCGGCGCTGGCTTCGAGCATCTTCTTTTGCGCCTCGGTCAGTTCACGCACGACCTTGCCCGGCGAGCCCATCACCAGCGAACCGTCGGGAATTTCCTTGCCTTCGCCGATCAGCGAATTGGCGCCGATGATGCAGTTCCTGCCGATCTTCGCGCCGTTGAGAATCACCGCGTTGATACCGATCAGGCTGTAATCGCCGACAGTGCAACCGTGAAGCATCGCGTTGTGGCCGATGGTCACGCCGGTACCGATGGTCAGTGGATAGCCCATGTCGGTGTGCATCACCGTACCGTCCTGCACGTTGCTGTTCTTGCCGATGAGGATCAGTTCGTTGTCGCCGCGCAACACAGCGTTGAACCAGACGTTGGCGCCCTCTTCCAGGCGAACCTTGCCCACCAGCACGGCATTGGGCGCGACCCAGCTCTGTGGATGGGTTTCGACACGGGCGTCGCCCAGGCGGTATTTCATCTTGTTTTCCTCAGGGCTCACGGCCGTTCGAACGACGGCTCAGGTATCGATAAAGCTTTTCGGCGGTCGGTGCAGGCTGATTTTGGCGTCATAGAGCAGGTTGATCAACTCGACGATCATGATCGCCGTCAGACCCCAGATCTTGTACTCGCCGAAGCGATAGCTCGGCACGTACCAACTGCGGCCCTGATAATCGATGCGATGGGTATGCTCACGCGGGTCCTTGCGGAAGAATTCCAGCGGCACGCTGAAGACGGCGGCGATCTCGGCATCATTGGGCTGGTATTCGACAAAGTCGGGAATCACGCCGACATACGGCGTTACCTTGATGCCGTGCAGGGAAATCAGCGGGCTTAGCGGGCCGATGACTTCGACCAGGCCCGGTGGCAGGCCGATCTCTTCCTCGGCTTCGCGCAGCGCGGTGAATATGAGGTCCGGATCTTCCGGGTCGCGGCGCCCTCCGGGGAAGGCAACTTCGCCGCCATGGGTCGAAAGCCCGCTGGCGCGCAGGGTCAGGACCAGTTCCGGTTCGTCACTGCGGGTGATCGGCACCAGCACGGCGGCTTCGGGGAAACGTGCGTCGGTCTCCAGCGTACGCGGTGTGTGGTTGCTTACCCTATGCAGTAGCTCGTCCAGCATGAGTGTTCTCGATCGGTGCCTTGCTCCGCATCATGCACCAATCAAAGCGAGCGCCCAAGCCCCCGAAACCCGTCGTGTCGCGAAACGACAACTTGCCGACCGGCCCCGCTGCACGCCAAGATAGGCGCAGCATTCAGGAACCCGAGCATGAAATTTTGCAGCCACTGCGGTAACCCGGTCACCCAGCGCATTCCCGAAGGCGACTCGCGGCTGCGATTTGTCTGCGACAGCTGTCAGACCATTCACTACCAGAACCCCAATATCGTCGCCGGTTGCGTGCCGACCTGGGGGACGAAAGTGCTGCTCTGCCGCCGCGCCATCGAGCCGCGTCTCGGTTACTGGACGCTGCCTGCCGGCTTCATGGAAAACGGCGAGACCATCGAGCAGGCCGCCATCCGCGAAACCGCCGAAGAAGCCTGCGCCCGGGTGCGCAACCTGAGCATCTACACGCTGATCGACGTGCCGCACATCAGCCAGGTGCATGTGTTCTTCCGCGCCGAACTGGCCGATCTGCAGTATGCGGCCGGGCCGGAAAGCCTTGAAGTGCAGCTGTTCGAAGAAGCCGACATTCCCTGGGACGAGCTGGCTTTCCGCACGGTCGGGCGCACGCTGGAATGCTTCTTTGCCGATCGGCGCAGCGAGGTTTATCCGGTGCGTTCGGAGTCGATTCCGCCACTGGTGCAGCCGGCGATCACTTGAGCTTCGCGGCACCCTGCCGATAACCACACCTGCATCTATCACTATGTGTCTGCGTCATTCTTGGGGAATCGTTTCAATGCGTTGGTTGCTTGCCCTGTTGTGCCTGTCGTTCGTCAGCGTTTCGCAAGCGTCATTCGTGACCACCGTGACGCCCTCGAACACTCCATTGATCGAAAAAGTCCTGGTACTGAAATCGGCCCACCAACTGCAGTTGATTGCCGACGGCAAGCCGCTGAAGACCTATCGCATCTCCTTGGGCAAGGGCGCGAAGAAAGGCCCGAAACTGATCGAGGGCGACAAACGCACACCCGAAGGTTTCTATTGGATCGACTGGCGCAAGACCAGCGAGAAATTCAACCTGTCGATGCACATCTCCTACCCGAACATCAGCGATGCCGCCCGCGCACGCCGTGAAGGTGTCGAGCCTGGCGGGATGATCATGATCCACGGCACTCCGGATTCGGCAGACAACCCTGAGCAGTTGTTCCACACCCTCGACTGGACCGACGGCTGCATCGCCATGCGCAACGTCGACATGCGTGAAGTGTGGAATCTGGTACCGGACGGCACGATGATCGAGATTCGTCCGTAACCTCGACCGCTGGTCACCCGCAAAAAAAATAATTCAAAAGATCGCAGCCTGCGACAGCGCCTACAGGGGTGATACCACTCTCAACTGTAGAAGCTGTCGCAGGCTGCGATCTTTTGCTTTTTATGGGCCATCACTAATACCACTTTAAACACTGCCCCCTGAAACCCGCCAATCCATTGGGTCAGACGCCATTTCATCGCGTTGACATGGTATTCAAGTGGTATTAGCTTCCGTCGCACAAGCGAGCCACAACAATCCTATACTCGCGACGGAAACGACCTACATGAACGACCTTCAAACCCTACGTCCCGATGACTCCCAGCCGACGCCGCTGTACTTGCAACTGGCGCGCAATCTGGAAGCGGCGATTCATGCCGGGCAGTGGAAGGCCGAACAGGCGATGCCGTCCGAGCGCAATCTCAGCGACCAGCTCGGCATCTCCCGGGTCACCGCACGCAAGGCGCTGGAAGTCTTGCTCGAGCAAGGCCTGATCCGCCGCCTGCAAGGCTCGGGCACGTTCATCACCCCACGCTTGGAACAACCGCTGTCGCGTCTGTCCGGCTTCAGCGAAATGCTGCGCCTGAAAGGTTTCGTGCCGAGCTCGAAATGGCTGGAGCGGGAGATCACCCTGCCGACCCACGAAGAATTGATCCGCCTCGGCCTGTCGCCGAATGACAAGGTGGCGCGCATGAAGCGCCTGCGCAAAGCCGATGACACGGTCATGGCGATCGAAATGAGCACCCTGCCCGCCTCGATCATGCCCAGGCCGCAAGCGGTGGGCGATTCGCTTTACGAATACCTCGACGGCATCGGCAAACCGATCGTCCGCGCCCTTCAGCACATCCAGGCAATCAACGCCTCGGACGAATTCGCCGCACTGGTCGGCATCGCCCCCGGCACCGCCATGCTGCTGATGACCCGGGTCGGCTATCTGGAAGACAACACGCCGATCGAAGTCACCGACACCTATTGCCGCAACGACTACTACGACTTTGTTGCAGAGCTTCGTAGATAAAGAGCCGCGTCGCTGAGAGCGGCCCCAAGCGAGAACGAAAATGTCCGAAGACAACATCCTCACCGCCAGCGGCTGGGTTCGCGGCCGGCTGATTCACGAACACGGCAAGGTCGTGTCGATCGAAGGCGTGCCCTGCGACCCGGCCACTAACGATCTGCCCTATCTGCTGCCGGGTTTCATCGACCTGCATGTGCATGGCGGCGGTGGCAAAGACATCATGGAAGGCGCCGAAGCCTTCGAAACCATCAGCAAAACCCACGTGCGTTTCGGCACCACTTCGCTGTTGGCCACGACAATGACTGCGCCGAGTGCGGAGATCTCAAATGTCCTGAAAGAGGTAGGACAATTCTGCGAACAGCGTCCGAAAGGCGCCGCGCGTGTTCTCGGCGTGCACCTTGAAGGCCCTTACATCAACCCGGGAAAACTCGGCGCTCAACCGAACTTCGCCCACACCGCGTTGATGGCCGAAGTTGAAGAATATCTGGGGCTGGCGCCGATCCGCGTCATCACCATTGCCCCGGAAATCGCCGGTCACGATGCGTTGATCCGTGAGCTGAGCAGTCGGGGCATCCGCATGCAGATCGGGCACACCCTCGGCAGCTACGAGGAAGGCGTGGCCGCGCTGGCTGCCGGTGCCAGCAGTTTCACCCACCTCTATAACGCCATGAGCCCGCTGCATCACCGCGAGCCGGGCATCGTCGGCGCAGCACTGGCCCACGCCAAATACGCCGAGCTGATTCCCGATCTGCTGCACGTGCATCCCGGCGCCATCCGCGTGGCCCTGCGTTCGATCCCGTGCCTGTATTGCGTCACCGATTCGACCGCCGCCGCCGGCATGCCCGACGGTGAATACAAGCTTGGCAGCCACACCGTGACCAAATGCCTGGGCGGCGTGCGCCTGCCCGACGGCACGCTGGCCGGCAGCACCCTGACCATGGATCAGGCCCTGCGCAATCTGGTCAAGATCGGTTTGCCGATCGCCGAAGCCTCGCAGCGTCTGTCGCAATTTCCCGCCGACTACCTCGGCATGACCGAACGCGGGCGCCTTGTCCCCGGCGCCTGGGCCGACTGCGTGCGGCTCGATCGCTCACTCACACTGACCGCCGTCATGGTCGAAGGAGAAGACATTGACTTCAAAAATGCTTGAAGAGGCGCTGTCCTCGTTCGAGGCCGTGCAAGCCCAACTGCAACAGCTCGACGCGCCGATGATCGAGATCGCCGGGCGTCTGCGCCGGCAGCCACCGCAAGTGGCGATGACCGTCGCCCGTGGCAGTTCCGACCACGCGGCGAGCTACTTCGCCTACCTGACCATGCAGCAACTGGGCGTGCCGGTGGCCTCGTTGCCGATGTCGGTGGTGACCATGCAGCAGGCGCCGCTGAAAGTCAGCGGTCAGGTCGCGTTCGCGTTTTCGCAGTCGGGACAGAGCCCGGATCTGGTCAACAGCCTGCGCCTGTTGCGCAAGCGTGGCGCGCTGAGCGTGTCGATGGTTAACGCTGCCGACTCGCCACTGGAGGCAGCGTGTGAATTCAGCCTGCCGCTGCTTGCCGGGACTGAAAGCAGCGTCGCCGCGACCAAAAGCTTTATCGCCACTCTCAGCGCCAGCGCGCGTTTGATCGCGCACTGGAAAGAGGACAGCGAATTGCTGCAAGCCCACGATGCGCTGCCAGAAGGCCTGCGCGAAGCGGCGAAACAGGACTGGAGCGTGGCCATCGAAGCCCTGCGCGATTGCGAGCGCCTGATGGTGATCGGCCGTGGCGCCGGTTTCGCGATTGCCCAGGAAGCGGCGCTGAAGTTCAAGGAAACCTCGGCGATTCAGGCCGAAGCGTTCAGCAGTGCCGAAGTCCGTCATGGGCCGATGGCACTGATCGACGAACACTATCCGCTGCTGGTGTTCGCCCCGCGCGGTGCCGAGCAGGCCGGCCTGCTGAGCCTGGCGGCGGAAATGCGCCAGCGCGGCGCCCGGGTCTTGCTCGCCGCGCCAGATGACGTCAACGAACGCGACCTGACCTTGACCCGCGCCGAACACCCGGCCCTCGACCCGATTCTGGCGATCCAGAGCTTTTACGTGATGGCCGCAGGCCTGGCCGTGGCGCGGGGCATGGACCCGGATCAGCCGCGCCATTTGAGCAAAGTGACCCGCACGCATTAAGTCCGACTGACTGCACACCTGATGAGACCCAGCCATGCCCGACAACAATAAAGAGCTGACCCTCAGCGCCCCGCTCAGCGGCCCGGTGCTGACGCTCGCCAACGTCCCGGACGCGGTGTTCGCCAGTGGCGCGATGGGCGACGGCATCGCCATCGACCCGCTCAACGACACGCTGTATTCGCCCTGCGCCGGCGTGGTCATCCACGTTGCGCGCAGCAGCCACGCGGTGACCGTGCGCGCCGACAACGGTGCGGAAATCCTCCTGCATTTGGGCCTCGACACCGTTGAACTGAACGGCGAAGGTTTCGCCATGCTGGTCAAGGAAAGCGATCGCGTCAGCCTTGGTCAGCCGCTGCTGCGCTATGACCTGGACAAGGTCGGCCTGCACTGCAAAAGCCTGGTCAGCCTGTTGATCCTGACCAACAGCGCGGATTTTCAAGTGCGGCCGATCACCCTCAAGGCGGTGAAAGTCGGCGAGCCGTTGCTGCACATCATCGCGCGCAATGTGGTGGCGGCGAATACCGATATAAGCGATGGGCCTGAGGTTCGTGGTCAAGTGCAGGTCGCTCATCGCGGCGGCCTGCATGCGCGCCCGGCTGCGCTGATCCGCCAGACCGCCCAGGGTTTCAGCAGCCACTCACAGCTGCATTTCAACGGCAAATCGGCGCCGTGCAACAGTCTGATCGGTTTGATGGGGCTGGCGATTGGTGAGCAGGATGTGGTGCAGGTCAGTTGTCAGGGGCCGGACGCCGATGCCGCATTGCAAGCTCTGCTCAGCGCATTGGCCACGGCGCTGCCGGACGATCATCACGGGCAAGCGCCGACCACCACAGCCGCGCTGAAACGCCCGGCCGAGGCTGGCGTGTTGCACGGTGTTTGCGCGGCGCCGGGGCTGGTCGCCGGGCCGTTGTTTCGCTTGAACGCGATCACCTTGCCGGCAGATGCGGGCCATCACGATCCAGAGCAACAGCAGCTGACGCTTGAAACGGCATTGAACGCGGTGCGCAGCGAAATCGCCGCCACCCTCGCCCAGGCGAAAAAGCACAAGAACGCCGACGAAGAAGCGATCTTCGCCGCACACATGGCGCTGCTCGAAGACCCGGCCCTGCTCGACGCCGCGCAGCAATTCATCGCACAAGGCACCGCTGCGACGCACGCTTGGAGTCAGTCGATCGACACCCAGTGCGACATGCTCCAAGGCACCGGCAGTCCGCTGCTGGCCGAACGTGCCAACGATTTGCGCGACCTCAAGCAACGCATGCTGCGCGCCCTGCTTGGCGAGGCCTGGCAATACCAGGTGCCGGCCGGCGCCATCGTTGCCGCCCATGAACTGACGCCATCGGATCTGCTGCAACTCAGCGCGCAAGGTGTCGCCGGGTTGTGCATGGCCGAGGGCGGCGCGACCTCGCACGTAGCGATTCTGGCGCGCGGCAAAGGTCTGCCGTGCATCGTCGCTTTGGGCGCGCAATTGCTTGAGCAGCCGCAAGATCAGGCCGTGGTACTCGACGCTGACGACGGGCGCCTCGAATTGACGCCAAACGCCGAGCGCCTGAGCGAAGTGCAACAGGCACAAATCCAGCGCCAGCAGCGCCGCGACAGCCAACAGGCCAAGGCCCATTTGCCCGCTGAAACGCGCAATGGCGTGCACATCGAAGTGGTCGCCAATGTCGCCTCGAGCAACGAAGCGGCAGACGCTTTTGCCAACGGTGCCGATGGCGTCGGCCTGTTGCGCACCGAGTTTCTCTTCGTCGATCGCCAGACGGCACCGGACGTCGAAGAACAGCGCAGCGCCTATCAAGCGGTGATCGATGCCATGGGCGACAAGTCGGTGATCATCCGCACCATCGACGTCGGTGGCGACAAGCAACTCGACTACCTGCCGCTGCCCGCCGAGGCCAACCCGGTGCTCGGTCTGCGCGGCATTCGTCTGGCCCAGGCGCGGCCGGAAATTCTCGATCAGCAACTGCGCGCGCTGTTGCAGGTCAAGCCGTTGTCGCGTTGCCGGATTCTGTTGCCGATGGTCACCGAGGTCGACGAACTGCTGCACATCCGCCAGCGCGTCGATGCACTGCGGCTTGAACTGGGCATTGCCGAGCGCCCGGAAATCGGCGTGATGATCGAAGTCCCCGCCGCCGCGCTGCAAGCCGAACAACTGGCCGAACACGCCGACTTCCTCTCGATCGGCACCAACGATCTGTCGCAATACACCCTGGCCATGGACCGCGACCACGCCGGGCTGGCGGCGCGGGTCGATGCCCTGCACCCCGCGTTGCTGCGTCTGATCGCCATGACCTGCGAAGGCGCGGCGGTGCACAAGCGCTGGGTCGGTGTCTGCGGCGCCCTCGCCTCCGACCCGTTGGCGACGCCGGTGCTGGTGGGTCTGGGCGTCACCGAACTGTCGGTGAGCCCGGTGCAGATCGGTGAAATCAAGGACCGCGTACGTCAGTTGCATGAAGCCGAATGTCAGCGCCTGAGCCGCGACCTGCTCAAGCTGTCCAGCGCCGCCGCCGTTCGCCACGCCTGTCATCAACATTGGCCTCTGCGCTAACAAAAACAAAAAGGACAAACGCCATGTACCAACTCTTCATCGAAGGCCTGCAACGCCTGGGCCGCGCGCTGATGCTGCCGATCGCGATCCTGCCGATTGCCGGCCTGCTGCTGCGCCTGGGCGACACCGACCTGTTGAACATCGCGATCATCCACGATGCCGGGCAAGTGATCTTCGCCAACCTGGCGATGATCTTTGCCATCGGCATCGCCGTCGGTTTTGCCAAGGACAACAACGGCACCGCCGGCCTCGCCGGAGTGATCGGTTATCTGGTGATGATCTCCACGCTCAAGGTGCTCGACTCGACGATCAACATGGGCATGCTCGCCGGGATCGTCAGCGGCCTGATGGCCGGTGCGCTGTACAACCGCTTCAAGGACATCAAGCTGCCGGAGTATCTGGCGTTCTTCGGTGGCCGGCGTTTTGTGCCGATCGTCACCGGGTTCGCGGCGGTGGGTCTGGGCGTGCTGTTCGGCTATATCTGGCCGCCGATCCAGCAGGGCATCAACGCGTTCGGCGCGCTGATGATGGAAAGCGGCAGCCTCGGCGCCTTCGTCTTCGGCGTGTTCAACCGCCTGCTGATCGTCACCGGCCTGCACCACATCCTCAACAACATGGCGTGGTTCGTCTTCGGCAACTTCACCGACCCGACCACGGGCGCCTTGGTGACCGGCGATCTGTCGCGGTATTTTGCCGGCGATCCGAAGGGCGGCCAGTTCATGACCGGCATGTTCCCGATGATGGTCTTCGGCCTGCCCGCCGCGTGCCTGGCGATGTACCGCAACGCTTTGCCGGAGCGGCGCAAGGTGATGGGCGGGATCTTCCTGTCGATGGCGCTGACCTCGTTTCTGACCGGTGTGACCGAGCCAATCGAATTCGCCTTCATGTTTCTCGCGCCGCTGCTGTTCCTGCTGCACGCGCTGCTGACCGGGCTGTCGATGGCGATCACCAACGGCCTGAACATTCATCTGGGCTTCACCTTTTCCGGTGGCTTCATCGACATGATTCTCGGCTGGGGCAAGTCGACCAATGGCTGGCTGGTGGTGCCGGTCGGGCTGGCTTATGCGGTCATCTATTACCTGGTCTTCGACTTCTGTATCCGCCGCTTCAATCTGAAGACGCCGGGGCGCGAAGACGTGGCCACGGCAGAAAAAGCCGTGCTTTCGGAAACCGAACGCGCCAGTGCGTATATCAAAGCCTTGGGCGGCGCAGAGAATCTGCTCACCGTCGGTGCGTGCACGACCCGACTGCGCCTGGAGATGGTCGACCGCAACAAGGCCTCGGATGCCGAGCTGAAAGCGTTGGGCGCGATGGCGGTGGTGCGCCCGGGCAAGGGCGGCAGTTTGCAGGTCGTGGTCGGGCCGTTGGCTGACAGCATCGCCGATGAGATTCGCTTGGCCATGCCTGCGCTGGGCCGAACAGCGTTGGTGGAAACCGCAGTCATTACCGATGAGCCGAAGACCGTTGCGCTTACCCGCAACGAGGCACAGCAATGGCTGGATGCACTGGGCGGTCGCGACAATGTGCTGCAACTCGATTGCATCGCCATGACCCGCATTCGCCTGCAACTGGCCGATGCCAAGGCATTGTCCGATGCGCAGCTCAAAGCGCTCGGCTGCTTGGGTGTCAGCCAGTTGGACGGCGGCGTCTGGCATTTGCTGGTGGGGGACAAGGCCGCGAGTTTGAGCGGGGCGATCGAGACATTGCTGAGTCGCGGGGAGGTCAGCGCGCAGGTTTGATCTGCGCGGGTAACAGGAGGGCTGGGGCGGGCGGGGAAAATCCGGCCCGCGCACAATACATGAATACCACCCTCCTCCACGCCCCGCTCGCCATGCTGGCCCTTCATCCCCAGCATGGAAATCGTGCCCATGAGCACCCCCAACGCACCCACACCCGATGAGATCAAAAACGATCTCAACCAGATCGGCCGTCTGCTCTTCAACACTGAAACGCCGCTGTTGCCAGAGCACAAACCGAGCACCGAGCAGGCTCATCTCAAACGTCTCGAAGAGCAGCTGAAAACCTATCGCGACGGCTACCTGCAACGCAGTCGCGCGCTCTATCAGGCGCTGGCAACCAGCGACCTGCAAAGCGAGGCAGGCAAGCAACTGATCGCCACGCTGAAGGTGCGCCTCAGCACGCAACTGATCAACATGGATCTGCGTGACCAGATCGACGGCAAACCGGCAAAAACCTTCCTTAAATACGACGCCGGTTTCACCGCGCTCGAGTACGAGGCGCAACAAGCCGTCAAGGATCGCCTGTTGCACCCGCAGGCTGGTGAGCTGATGAAGAAACTGGCGCTGGGCCCGCTCTTGCGTCCGGCCATGTATGCGTTGCAGTTCACTTATCAGCAAACCACCGTCGAGCTCGCCGGGGCCTTTGTTGTTACGCAAAACGACACCCCGAAAGTCAGCGATCTGCTGACCGACCAGAGCGCGGGCTTCGTCGTGTTGTTCACGCCCGCCAGGGGCCTGGAGCTGTTCAATTCCCTGGCTGATCTCGACGCCCATCTGCTCGAGACCATGAAGCACAGCATCAGCCGTGGCGAGTTGATGCAGCTGCTGCCCAGCCGCTACCACGATGTCGGTACAGCAGGAATCTGGCCATTGCAGCTGGCGCCCATCGACAGCCAACCGCTGTTCGAACACATCTACGATGCCTTGATCGAAAAACGCACCCTGGATATCGAATATGCACTGAGTTTCGCCGCTAACCCGCAGCAGGATCCCGCCCGCTTGATCGCCGAGCTGGAGCGCGCCATCGGCGCTGCGCTGCCGGATCTCACTCCGCGTCTGGCCCTTCAGGCACAAACCCTGTTCGAACGGCATTTGCGCAACAGCGCCCCGGACTGGTACCGCAGCGCCGACGCCGCCAAGCGGGCCGAACTGGCGTTGCACCTGGGCAACTACAATCAGGCCCGGCAAAACCTGCTTGACCTGATGGGCCCGGCGGTCAGTCTGATGGCCGTGGCCCGCCAGCAATGGCTGGAGCGTCTGAGTGATGATCTGCAAATCGACGATCTGCAACCGGACAACCTGCAAATCACCACCGACCGGCGGGTACCGGGATACGACGTATATGTGCACAAGCGCAACCTGCTCGAGCTGACCCTGCGCGGCCCGCACACCGGCGATGAGTTGCCTGGCTCGGAGTTTCTCAGCCACACCCGGCTGACTTACAACGACCTGCCGCTAGCCGACGAGTACGCGGACGTGACGCCCGCCTGGGTGATCAAGCAAGCACTGGAGCTGGAACCGCGCGTCGACTTCGCACGTTTGCAAACGCAGATGCAGGCAAGCTCCGCAATCAAACCTGCCATTGAGCAGATGCTCGATCAGCGCATCGTCGCGCTCGCCCATACCGCAGCGCTGCAAGGGCACCTGCTCGACAGCGACCTGCAAATGATCCAGCGCCTGCGCAGCGGCAGCGATTCACAGTTGCGCGCCGCCACGCTGTGCTTGCACGGTGCGCAACTCCAAGACCTTTGGGTGCTGCGTCAGAACGATCAGACCGGTGCGCTCAAACGCGTTCTGCTATGCACGCCACAAGCCCCACGCGATCGCCAGTTCGAGGCCTTTGACAGTGAGCGCGAATGTCAGGCCCATGTGTTGTCGTGGGCCAAGCAGAGTGACGCCGCCCAAACCATGGCCGGTTACCTGGTCAGCCGCGCACCGATGCGCTTTCGTCCTGCTCTGCGCAAAGTCCTGTCGGGGCTGAGCTTCAAACCGGAAGCAGCGGAGCACCAGAAGGTGACTTTCGATCACCTCGGCAACCATCTCGATTGCCTCAAAGCAATGGCTGAACACATGCTCGCCACACGCATCGATGATTACGATTTCAGCACACCGGTGTGGTATCGCTCGACCACTGCGGCCAATCGCCGACAACTGACGACGCTGAGCGACGACGCCGAGGGCGCACTGCTCGCATTCAAGCAACATCCGCTGTCGGGCGGGCGTTTCCAGACATTTGACGCCTACGTGCACGAGCAAGCGAAGCTCAGCCTGAACCGCTTGCTCAAACGTGCGGCCAATGACGTCGATCCTGATACCGTCTGGGCCTACTCGCCAAAATCGATCGTGCCCTCATGGACACCAAAGCCGTTGACCTATACCCGGCTGTATCGCGACGGCTATGCCGACGGCGTGGGTTTTCTCGAGCAGAAATTTTCACGCTCGGCGCGCTTCAGAGGTCCGCAAGGCATCGATATCAGCAGCCTGACCGCGCAGAATGTCGCGCGCTCGGTCACAGGGGTGTGGATCGGCCAACGCTATACCGACAAAGTCAAAAAGGAGCTGCAGAATTCCCAGAGCGAAGGCTACGCGTTCCGCCGCAACGCGACGCTGGCGATCACTCAGCGCCAGATGCAAAGCGCCGCGCTGGAATGCCAGCTGCAAGGACATATCGCCAGCAGCGACCTGCAATGGCTCCAGCAAAGCATCACCAGCATGGATCAAACGTCGGGGCAGACGCGGACGAAGTACCCGATCCACCGGTTGATGATCGATGGCGAATGGGTGATCGATACCTGGCTGTTCAGCCATGGCAGTAATCCGGTTCTGCTGTATACGCCGGACGCGCCGGACGGCGTGCGTTTTCGTGAAGCGCGCCTGTTCAATTATCTGCTGCTGCAATCGGGCATGGTCGAGTACTTCACCTCGCGCGTGGGTATCAGCGCCCAGACCCGGGTGCGCACGCATCTGGACAACATCCGCAAGAAGCTGCCCAAAGACCTCAACAAAACCACCCCCAGCCCCGCCCGCTACGACTCGATGCGACCGGCTGACGCCGTCAGCGACCTGCCTACCGCGCTCTATGACATGAAGCTGCAACGGCGGATCGACAACGTCCACGCGACCACCACCAGTCGTAGCGAAATGATCGCCGGCCTGATCTGGACGAGCGTTGAGTGGGTCGCGGCCATCGCCACCGCGCCCTTCCCGCTGTTGAGCCTGAGCACCGGCCTGTTGCTGGCCTTCAAGGACGCGATGCTCGCCCTGCATGCCTATCGTCAGGGCAACAACAACGAAGCGTTCCGGCACTTGCTCGGTTGTCTGTTCAACAGTGCCGGCGCGGTGCTGACGGATCTGCGTCCGGCGCTACGGTCACTCAAGCCCGTCCGGCGCCCGTTGCGTCAGACTGTCGCCACTGCCGGCAATGAGCAACAGAGTGCTCTGGCATTGGTCGATCAAATGGCCACTGAACCCGTCTGGGACGATATGCAGGCGGTCGCTTTCAGAGGACAGTCGTATTACGCCAGTAACAACCCGGACGCGCTGGGCCGTTATTTGCTCTACCGCCCGGATCCGAATGGCTCCGGACTGCTTTCGACCGGCATTCTGACCGTACGCAATTCCGACGGGGTGATGGTGCGCAGCGGCCTGTCCGGCGGGGCACCGAAATACGAAGCTGTACCCGATACACCCGGTCCGCACAAAGATTATGGAGTCGCGATCGACTACCGCGAGCGCGTCGAAACGTTGCTGGTGCCGCAATCGCGCGAGGCATTGCTGCAACTGAGCGACATGGGTATCCCGCGGCAGACCATCATGGCCCGGGTGGTCGATCAGTTGAGCGATGTACGCACAGCCTATCTGGAACAGGTCGAAAAACTCACCAAAGACGCCACGCGCCATTTTGCCCGGCTCGCACCGCTGCCCGGCCGTGCCGAAGTGCCGGCAGTTGCCGCCAGTACCTCATTCGCACAGTTGATCGGCAGCGAAGCATTCGCCGCAAAAAACCTGGTGATCGGTGCACAACCTGGTTCAATCGCCAGCAAACAGTTATTGATCGAGCATCTCGACGCCCTCGTGGCGAACGGCTACAAGCATCTCTTTCTCGAATACCTGCCGGGTGACGTGTTTCATCTCAAACTGGAAAAGCTCAACAGGAACGGCTCCTGGTTTCATATCAAGAAACATCTGAAGGCGCTCGACAAAGCCATGGGGTATGCGCCGGACGCAGCTTTTTCTTACCTGGCGCTGGTGCGCAGGGCCCGGGAAAAAGGCATGAGCATCCATGCGCTAGACGGCTCGGCCAGCTATAAACTCGAAGGGATCATGGTGATGTCCGAGGTCTCGCCGCTGACCCCGCGAAACAACTCCATCAGAAACTTCTATTCGCACAAGGCGCTTGCCAGCGATGTGGCCGAAGTTGGCGAAGAGCGCTGGATTGCCCTGACCGAACAGTCGCGCATGACCACGTTCGACAACACGCCGGGCCTGGCCGATCTGCACGAGGCCGTAGCCGTGCGTGTTGAAGACATCGACCTGTATCAACCGGCACGCATAGGCAGGGATACACCCGGCGCCATCGCCGGCGATGCGACTGCGCAAGGTGATTTCCTGGTACAGATGCCGAGCACCTACAAGGCACCTCTACCCGTCTCCAGGCCGCCCGCCGCAGCTAGCGCCGTTGACCACTTCAGCGATTTCGATGTGGCTTTGCCGCTGCGTGACGATATCGCTGAAATGTTGCATAAGCCCTACTCCATGGACTCGAATTACACCCCGACGATCTCCAGTGAAAGAACGGCCTACGAGGCTTTCATCGCCCAGCGCAAGCGCCTGGAAAAAACCGCCAGAGACGCCTTCACCGACTACGTCCCTCCCGATGCGCCGATCCTGCCGGTGCTCACCTCCGATTGCACATTCGAGGCTTTTCTGCGGCAGCTGGCCGACGGACGCTTGAATCTGCTGATCGGCGAAGCCCATGCCGATGTGGCGAGCAAAGCGCTGCTGAAAAAGCACATGAAAGCGCTCAAGAAAGCAGGCTATGACACGTTGTATGTCGAGCACCTGTTCACCGATCTGCACCAGGCCGATCTCGACATTTTTTTGCGAACCCAACGTATGCCGGACAGGCTGAAGGCGTACCTGCATCGTCAGGACCGAGGGCACATGATGGCTTACGGTGGGAGCGATACCTACACGGAGCTCTACCAGGCAGCAGCCAAATACAACATCCGCATCAGAGCGATCGATTGCACAGCGTCCTACCACCTCAAGGGCCTGCATGACAAAGCAGTCTCGCGAAACGAGATGTTCAGCTATTTTGCAACCCGAGTGATCGAGGCTGATCAACTGGCCAACGGCCCGCATAAATGGGTGGCCCTCATCGGCAGTGCGCACACCAATTACAACCTCGGCGTGCCAGGTCTGGCCGATACACTTTCAGCCGTCAGCCTGCACGTGCGCGACACCGCCCCCGAGCTGGCCAGGGATATTCATCGCGGTACATGGGAATTTGTCAGCGGCCAGCACGAGGCCAACGTGAGGGCCTTGAGCAGCGACTTTGTGATGGAGGTGGCCGTCCCCGGCACGAAAAAGCCTGCTGCGCCTCCGTCTGTCAGTCGCAGCAGACTGACTCGACAGGGCCAATTCCTGATCGAAAATGCAGATACCCGCAAAGCCAGTGTGGTGCATAGATCCAGGTCCGGCGAGATCGTTGAGACGCCGATTCAGATCAATGACAAAGGTCTGTTCTTCATTGATCGCTGGGGGAAAAAAGATCAGAGCTTCAAATACCTGCGAACCTTGGTCGACATGCTTGTAACGGACGTCAAGCTGACACAGGTGACGTGACATCCACGCGATTGCACGTCGTGGAAAACCACCGGGCTTAACGGCCCGGTGGTTTTTTTACGCCTACGGATCAACCCGATCCAGCGCACGGTTCACCGCCAGCTCAGCGAGCATGATGATCTGCTGAATCGCCAGCGCCGTATTACGCTGCGGTCGCCCCAACTGATCGGCGAAATCACTGGCCAGGGTGTTGGCTGAAGCGAGGGATTCACAGGCGTGGGCGAGCAGGGTTTCGGTGTCGACGTCGGGCTGGATCAGAAACAGGGTGCCGGGCGGGCGCGCCTTGCTCGGCTGCGGACACAGGTAAAAATCCAGAGCGCGCTTGATCGCTTCGCGGTTTTTCGCGAGGTCGTCGGCGCGGATGGTTTGTTCGAGGGGGGTGGGTTCGTATGGTGGATCGGGAACGATTTTATCCACAATGCTTCTCCTGCTGATGCTGATGGGCAGCCATCGATCGCCGGATCTCACGCGGCGAATAGGTGGCAGCTATGTGCGAGGTGAGATCCACCGGAGCAGGCAACCGGCCAGACCGAAGTCTGCCCGCACACAGCCGCCATAAAGCAGGCAGCAGATTGAGCTGGTGCCAATTATCGTGGTGCTGGCGCCAGTTGCAAGCTATCCGGGGATCTCACTCCCGATCGCTGATTCGCAGCGACGGGAAAAGACTAGAGATCGCACGTCCGACGGACAACCTGAAAACCTTGTGGGAAGGTTCTGCGAACTCAGATACCGCTTTAAACACACTCCAGATCGCCACCCTCACCCTAGCCCTCTCCCAGAGGGAGAGGGGACTGACCGAGTTGTTCAGGCGAGGTACGCCGACGTGAAAGTCCGAGTTGAACTCAGGATTTGCAAACCACACAAAATCGGCCCCCTCTCCCTCGGAAGAGGGCTGGGGTGAGGGGCAGCAACAACACAAATCAAAAGCCGGACACACACGCTTTTCACCACTCAATAGGCCGAGTGTCAGCTCGCCTGCTCTTGATCTTGATCCACCGGCGACGTCGGAAGACTGAGTGGAGGGATTGATCCGGGCGTGGGAGCGCAGCGACCGTTCGACGAAGTCGAACACAGCGGAAGGAGGTGCAGCGAAGCAAACCGTAGCCGCTGCGCCCGGATCAGTCCCGGAGCGAAGGAACCCGAGCCTGCGAGGGCCGAACGCAGGAGCTAGCGTTTTTTGCTTACTTTTTTAGGCGCTTGTAAAAAAGTAAGTCGCCGTAAGGGCGAAACCGCCAGCCGCCACACCCGAAGCAACGGATATTCACCCAAATCCAAATAAAACCAAGGCCAACAAAAAACCCGCAGACAATCACTCATCTGCGGGTCTCCCGTTCCAGCAGCAAAGAAGATCAGAAATCCTCCAGCCGCCACACCTCATAAGCCGGCGTCTCATACGGATGACTGAGCTTCAACGCCGCCACAACAGCCACAATCAACTCATCCGCAACAACAAGCTCAACCTTCCATTCCTCAACCCGCTCGACCTGCCCCGCCTGACCAATAAACGGCTGACTGCCGTCCAACGGTCGAAACTGGCCCAGGCCAAGCACCTGCCACGCACAGTGGTCATAGTCACCGATCCGCCCACCACCGGCAGCGAACACAGCCCCTTTGACCACCTCGACATGACTGTCAGGAACAAAAAACGCCAGCTTGTACACGACGATCAGTTAACCCACACGCGAGCGTTACGGAACATGCGCATCCACGGCGCGTCTTCGTTCCAGTCTTCCGAACGCCACGAGTTCTGCACCGCACGGAACACACGCTCCGGGTGCGGCATCATGATCGTCACGCGACCGTCACGGCTGGTGAGGCCGGTGATCCCGCGCGGCGAGCCGTTCGGGTTGGCCGGATAGGCTTCGGTGACCTTGCCGTGGTTGTCGACAAAACGCATCGCCACGCAACCGGACAGATCGGCTTCCAGCAGTGCTTCTTCGCTGGCGAACTCGGCATGCCCTTCACCGTGGGCGATGGCGATCGGCATGCGCGAACCGGCCATGCCCTGCAGGAAGATCGAGTTCGATTCCTGGATCTGCACCATCGCCACCCGCGCTTCGAACTGCTCGGAGCGGTTGCGCACGAAGTGCGGCCAGAACTCGCTGCCCGGGATCAGCTCGTGCAGGTTGGACATCATCTGGCAACCGTTGCACACGCCCAGCGTGAAGCTGTCGTTACGTTCGAAGAAGCCCTGGAACGCATCGCGGGCGCGGCTGTTGAACAGCGCCGACTTGGCCCAGCCTTCACCGGCGCCGAGCACGTCGCCGTAGGAGAAACCACCGCAGGCCACCAGGCCTTTGAACTCGTTGAGGTCGACACGACCGGCGAGGATATCGCTCATGTGCACGTCGATCGCGCTGAAACCGGCGCGGTCGAACGCGGCGGCCATTTCCACCTGACCGTTGACGCCCTGCTCACGCAGCACGGCAACCTGTGGGCGGATGCCTTTCTTGATGTAAGGCGCGGCGATGTCCTGATTGACGTCGTAGCTGAGCTTGACGCTCAGGCCCGGGTTGTCTTCTTCCAGCAGCGCGTCGAATTCCTGCTCGGCGCAGTCGGCGTTGTCGCGCAGACGCTGGATCTGGTAGCTGGTCTCGGCCCACTGACGTTGCAGCAGACGACGCTGGCCTTCGAACACGGTGTCACCGTTGAAGGTGATGTTGATCTGGCCATTGTTGATCGGCTGACCGATCACCGACACGCAGTCGCCCAGACCGGCGGCGCTGAATTGCGCGAGGATGTCCGGGGTGGCGTCCTGACGAACCTGGATCACCGCACCGAGTTCTTCGTTGAACAGGATCGCGGCGATTTCCGAAGCGGATTCGGCAACGCTGTCCAGGTTCAGGCTCAGACCGCAGTGGCCGGCGAAGGCCATTTCCACCACGGAAGTCAGCAGACCACCGTCGGAACGGTCGTGGTAGGCCAGCAGGTGACCGTCGGCGTTGAGGCCCTGGATCACCGCGAAGAAGGCCTTCAGGTCTTCGGCGTCATCGACGTCCGGTGCATGCTGGCCGAGTTTGCCGTGGACTTGCGCGAGGATCGATGCACCCATGCGGTTCTGGCCGCGACCGAGATCGATCAGGATCAGGTCGGTGGTGCCCTTGTCCATGCGCAGTTCCGGGGTCAGGGTCTGACGGATGTCAGCCACTGGCGCGAAACCGGTGACGATCAGCGACATCGGCGAAGTGACGGTCTTGTCTTCGCCGTTGTCATTCCAGCGCGTGGCCATGGACATCGAGTCCTTGCCCACCGGAATGGTGATGCCCAGCTCAGGGCACAGCTCCATGCCGACCGCTTTCACGGTGTCATACAAACGCGCGTCTTCGCCCGGGTGACCGGCCGCCGACATCCAGTTCGCCGACAGTTTGATGTCGGAGAGCTTGTTGATGCGCGAGGCGGCAATGTTGGTGATGGTTTCGCCGATGGCCATGCGGCCCGAGGCCGGCGCGTCCAGCAGCGCCAGCGGAGTACGCTCGCCCATCGCCATGGCTTCACCGGTGTAGACGTCGAAACTGGTGGCGGTGACGGCAACGTCGGCCACCGGCACTTGCCATGGGCCGACCATCTGGTCACGGGCGACGAGACCGGTGATGGTGCGGTCGCCGATGGTGATCAGGAAGCTTTTGCTGGCCACGGCCGGATGATGCAGAACGCGTTCGATGGACTCGCTGATGTCGAGGTTCGACGGATCGAAGTCATCGCCCAGCTCGGCTTCGCGAACCACCGAACGGTGCATGCGCGGCGCCTTGCCCAGCAACACTTCCAGCGGCATGTCCACCGGGTTGTTGCCGAAGTGGCTGTCGGTGACGGTCAATTGCGGTTCGGCAGTGGCTTCTCCGACCACGGCAAACGGGCAACGCTCGCGTTCGCAGATCGCCTGGAAGCGCTCGAAGTCTTCCGGGCCGACTGCCAGCACGTAACGTTCCTGGGATTCGTTCGACCAGATTTCGTGCGGGGCCATGCCCGGCTCGTCATTCGGGATGTTGCGCAGTTCGAAACGGCCACCGCGATCGCCGTCGTTGACCAGTTCCGGGAAGGCATTGGACAGACCGCCCGCGCCGACGTCGTGGATGAAGCTGATCGGGTTCTTGTCGCCCAGTTGCCAGCAACGGTCGATGACTTCCTGGCAACGACGCTCCATTTCAGGGTTCTCACGCTGCACGGAAGCAAAATCCAGATCCGCCGAGCTGGTGCCGGTGGCCATCGACGAAGCCGCGCCGCCACCGAGACCGATCAACATCGCCGGGCCGCCGAGCACGATCAGCTTGGAGCCGACCACGATCTCGCCTTTCTTGACGTGTTCTTCGCGGATGTTGCCCATGCCGCCAGCGAGCATGATCGGCTTGTGATAACCGCGCACTTCGTCACCGTGCGGAGTGGTGATCGACTGTTCGAAGGTACGGAAATAGCCGGTCAGCGCCGGACGACCGAATTCGTTGTTGAACGCAGCACCGCCGAGCGGGCCTTCGATCATGATGTCCAGCGCGGTGACGATGCGCTCAGGCTTGCCGTACGGCACTTCCCACGGCTGTTCGAAGCCCGGGATCTGCAGGTTCGATACGGTGAAACCGGTCAGGCCGGCCTTTGGCTTGGCGCCGCGACCGGTTGCACCTTCGTCACGGATCTCGCCACCGGAACCGGTGGATGCGCCCGGGAACGGCGCAATCGCGGTCGGGTGGTTGTGGGTTTCAACCTTCATCAGGATGTGCACCGGCTCCTGCACCGCGCCGTACTGGCGGGTTTCAGGATTCGGGAAAAAGCGGCCGGCAACGTTGCCGACGATCACCGAAGCGTTGTCCTTGTAAGCGGACAACACGCCTTCGCTGTGCATCTGATAGGTGTTCTTGATCATGCCGAACAGGCTTTTTTCCTGGCTCTGGCCGTCAATGTCCCAACTGGCGTTGAAGATCTTGTGGCGGCAGTGCTCGGAGTTGGCCTGGGCAAACATCATCAGTTCGATGTCGTGCGGGTTGCGCTTGAGACCGTTGAAGGCGTTGACCAGATAGTCGATCTCGTCTTCGGCCAGGGCCAGGCCCAGCTCGGTGTTGGCCTTTTCCAGCGCGGCGCGGCCGCCACCGAGGATGTCGATGGCGGTCAGCGGCTTCGGCTCGGCATGGCTGAACAGACCGGCGGCCTGTTCGAGGTTGGCCAGCACGATCTGGGTCATGCGGTCATGCAGCGCGTCCGAAATCAGCTGGGCTTCGGCTTCGCTGAACTGCCCTGCAACATAGAAGGCGATACCGCGTTCCAGACGCTGGATCTTGCTCAGGCCGCAGTTGCGGGCGATGTCGCTGGCCTTGCTCGACCACGGCGAGATGGTGCCGAAACGCGGCAACACCAGAAACAGACGGCCGGTAGGCTCTTGAACCGGAACACTTGGGCCGTACTTCAGAAGGCGCGCTAGCACCTGCTGTTCGTCGCCGGTCAGGACGCCGGTGACTTCGGCGAAGTGAGCGAATTCAGCATACAGGCCACTGACAGCTGGAACCTTCTGGCTCAGTTGCTCAAGGAGTTTGCTGTGGCGAAAGGCAGAAAGGGCAGGAGCGCCGCGCAGGATCAACATCTTCGGGACAGCCTCGGGAAGGGGTGTGCTTTGAGGCCGTGCATTCTAGCCTAAACCGACCTCAACATCACCCGAAACGCTACGCACGGTTGCACTCGGGTAGCAATCTGTGTTTCTGCCTTCGGGGTCAGGTAAATCGAGCGTTTCAGCATGGCTTATTTTTACTGTAACAAAATGCCCTGAAGGCCCGTATTCAAGGGATTTCGTTCGATTTTGTGATCGCTAGCAGACTAGTCCTACGCTGTCGAGATATGGCGCCCGTGGCCGTTTGCGTATACTGCGCAGATGTTTTTCCCAACGGCTTTGCGTCCGCGATACGCCAAATGGCTGATCGCAACCGGACTCTTCCTGGTGCTCGGTGGCTGTGTTGATAAACCCAACACACTCGAGCGCGTAAAGGAGGACGGTGTGCTGCGCGTGGTTACCCGCAACAGCCCCGCCACCTACTTTCAGGATCGCAGCGGTGAAACCGGCTTCGAATACGAGCTGGTGAAGCGCTTCGCCGACGATTTGGGCGTCGAATTGAAGATCGAGACGGCCGACAATCTCGATGACCTGTTCAACCAGGTCGGCAAGCCAAACGGCCCGGTACTCGCGGCCGCCGGTCTGGTCAGCAGCGATGAACGCAAGAAGCAGGTGCGGTTCTCCCACTCCTACCTCGAAGTCACCCCGCAAATCATCTACCGCAACGGCCAGTCGCGGCCCACCGATCCGGCGGATCTGGTCGGCAAGAAGATCACCGTGCTCAAGGGCAGCACCCACGCCGAGCAACTGGCCGCGCTGAAACAGAAATATCCCGGCATCGAATACGAAGAATCCGACGCGGTTGAAGTGGTCGATCTGCTGCGCATGGTCGATGAGGGCCAGATCGACCTGACACTGGTCGACTCCAACGAAGTGGCGATGAATCAGGTGTACTTCACCAACATCCGCGTGGCCTTCGACCTCGGCGACGCGCGCAGTCAGAGCTGGGCGGTGGGCCCGGGCGAAGACAACAGCCTGCTCAATGAAATCAACGCCTATCTGGACAAGGTGCAGAAGAACGGCACCCTGCAACGCCTGAAAGATCGCTATTACGGCCACGTCGATGTGCTTGGCTACATGGGCGCCACCACCTTCGCCCAGCACTTGCAGCAGCGTCTGCCGAAATACGAACAGCACTTCAAGAATTACGCGAAGAAAGAGAAAGTCGACTGGCGCCTGCTGGCCGCCATCGGTTATCAGGAATCCCTGTGGCAGCCGACGGTGACCTCGAAAACCGGCGTACGCGGCTTGATGATGCTGACCCAGAACACCGCGCAGGCGATGGGCGTATCGAACCGCCTCGACCCCAAGCAGAGCATCATGGGCGGCGCCAAGTACCTGGCTTATATGAAGGATCAGCTAGACGATTCGATCCAGGAACCGGATCGCACCTGGTTCGCCCTGGCGGCGTACAACGTCGGCAGCGGCCATCTGGATGACGCGCGCAAACTGGCGGCGAAGGAAGGCTTGAACCCGGACAAGTGGCTGGACGTGAAAAAGATCCTGCCGCGCCTTTCGCAGAAGCAGTGGTACAGCAAGACCCGCTACGGTTACGCCCGCGGTGGCGAACCGGTGCACTTCGTGGCGAACATTCGTCGCTACTACGACATTCTGACTTGGGTAACCCAGCCGCAGCTTGAAGGCGATCAGGTGGCCGAGGGCAACCTGCATGTGCCGGCGATCGACAAGTCGAAACCGGCGCAAGAGCCTGCCCCTCTCTAAAGCAAAAGATCGCAGCCTTCGGCAGCTCCAGGGTTATGTGTTCACCTGTAGGAGCCGCCGAAGGCTGCGATCTTTTGATCTTAGCCCTTGAGAGCAGCAGCCAGAATCAGCGCTTTCATTTCCGATACGGCAGACTTGAAGCCAACGAACAACGCATGCGCCACCAGCGCGTGGCCGATGTTCAGCTCGTTGATGCCTTTGATCGCAGCCACGGCTTCAACATTGTGGTAATGCAAGCCGTGACCGGCGTTAACGATCAAGCCTTGGGCCAGACCAAACGCAACGCCATCCGCCACACGCTTCAATTCCTCGGCCACTTCAGTCGGGGTTTCAGCATCGGCATAACGCCCGGTGTGCAGCTCGATGGTCGGCGCACCGACGCGCTTGGAAGCCGCAATCTGGCGCTCGTCAGCATCGATGAACAGCGACACTTCGCTGCCGATCTTCGACAAGCGCTCGACCGCAGCCCTGATGCGTTCTTCCTGCCCTGCCACATCCAGACCACCCTCGGTGGTCAGCTCCTGACGGGTTTCCGGGACCAGGCAGATGTGCGCCGGGCGAATACGCTCGGCGAACGCCATCATTTCTTCGGTGACGCCCATTTCGAAGTTCATGCGGGTTTGCAGCACATCCTTGAGCAGCAGCACGTCGCGCTCCTGGATGTGACGGCGATCTTCGCGCAGGTGCACGGTGATGCCATCGGCGCCCGCCTCTTCTGCATCCAGCGCCGCTTTGACCGGATCCGGGTAGCGCGTGCCACGGGCCTGACGCAGGGTGGCAACGTGGTCGATGTTCACGCCGAGAAGAATGCGATTGCTGCTGGTCACGGATGCGCTCCTGAATTGAGAGGTTCGGCGCACAGCATATCAGGGCTTGCGAAACAGCTCGCGACTGACAAGCGGACGCCCGCCCAAATGCACCGCCAGGGCCTGGCGCATCAGACGCTTGGCCGCCGACAGCGCACCGGGCGCCGACCAGTCGGCTTCGGCCATGGCCAGCAGTTCGGTACCGTTGAACAAGCCTGGTTGCAGCAGGTAAACGCGCTCGAGTCCGGCGTCCACTTGCAAGCGATAGAGGCCGTCAGCAGCGACAGGTTCGCCGTGGATGTCGGTATTCATGGAGAAGCCGTAGCCGAGATCATCCAGCAGACGCCATTCGAAGGAGCGCAGCAACGGTTCCAGCGGCCGACCTTCGGCCAGCGCCAGCAGGGTCGCGGCATAGTGATCGAAGACTGCGGGATGCGGATCTTCGGCAGGCAACAGCCGAATCAACAGCTCGTTGAGATAGAGGCCGCTGAACAGCGCCTCGCCATTGAGCCAGGCGGAGGTGCCGGAGCTTTCCATGCGCCCGACATTCTTCAGCTCGCCCTTGCCACGGAACTCGACCTCCAGCGCCACGAACGGCCGCGCCAGCGTCCCGGCCTTGCCCCGCGCACTGCGCAACACCGCCCGCAGCCGACCTTGCGGCGTGAGGAAATCGACCAGTGCGCTGGTTTCGCGATAGGCGCGCGAATGCAGGACGTAGGCGGGTTGGGCGGGGGGCGGGTTTGAGGACATGGAACTCTCATGGATAAAACGCGGTTTTATATTCACCCCACAAACACTGTGGGAGCGAGCTTGCTCGCGAACTCGGTGTGACAGTCAACATCAATGCTGAATGTTCCATCGTCTTCGCGAGCAAGCTCGCTCCCACAGGTTTCTTCGGTGTTGCGACAACTGCGTATTTACAGGTCGCCATAACCCAGCGAACGCAGCGCGCGCTCGTCATCGGACCAGCCGCCCTTCACCTTGACCCACAGGTTGAGCATGATCTTGGAGTCGAACAGCAGCTCCATGTCCTTGCGCGCTTCGGTGCCGATGCGCTTGATGCGCTCGCCCTTGTCGCCAATGATGATTTTCTTCTGGCCGTCACGCTCGACGAGAATCAGCGCGTGGATGTGCAAGGTCTTGCCCTGCTGCTTGAACTCTTCGATTTCGACCGTGATCTGGTACGGCAGCTCGGCGCCCATCTGGCGCATGATTTTCTCGCGCACCAGTTCGGCGGCAAGGAAACGGCTGCTGCGGTCGGTGATCTGGTCTTCCGGGAAGAAGTGATCATTCTCCGGCAAGTGATCGGCGATGACCTTTTCCAGCGCTTCGAGGTTGTGCCCGTGCTGCGCGGAAATCGGGATGATCTGCGCGTTCGGCAGCTGTTCCTGCAACCAGCTCAGGTGCGGCATCAGCTCGGCTTTGTCTTCGATGCGATCAGTCTTGTTCAGCGCGACGATCAGCGGGCCGGTCACGTATTGCACACGCTCCAGAACCATCTGGTCTTCGTCGGTCCACTTGGTGCGGTCGACGACAAAGATCACCACGTCGACGTCTTTCAACGCCGCCGAAGCGGTTTTGTTCATGTAACGGTTCAGGGCCTTTTCGCCACCCTTGTGCATGCCCGGGGTGTCGACGTAGATCGCCTGCACGTCGCCCTCGGTCTTGATCCCGAGCATGTTGTGGCGGGTGGTCTGCGGTTTGCGCGAAGTGATCGCGAGCTTCTGCCCGAGGATGTGGTTGAGCAACGTCGACTTGCCGACGTTGGGACGGCCGACGATGGCAACGTAGCCACAGCGAGTTGCGTTTGTATCAGTCATTGCCATTCTCCACGCCCAAGGCAATCAGTGCTGCGGCGGCCGCTACCTGTTCGGCAATACGACGGCTCACACCCTGACCTCGGCTTTTTTCATTCAGTAAGACCACTTCGCATTCGACGAAGAAGGTTCGGCAGTGCGGTTCGCCCTGGATATCCACCACTTCGTAGCGTGGCAGTTCGCAACCGCGCGATTGCAGGTGTTCCTGCAAGCGGGTTTTCGGATCCTTGTTGGTGTCGACCAGCGTCAGGCCTTCGAATTCGCCGGCCAGCCAGGCCAGCACGCGCTCGCGGGCGACGTCCATGCCGGCATCGAGGTAGATCGCGCCAATCAACGCTTCGAGGGCATCGGCCAGAATGGATTCACGGCGGAAACCACCGCTCTTCAGTTCACCCGAACCCAGACGCAAATAATCACCGAGGTCGAAACCGCGAGCGAGTACGGCCAGGGTCTCACCTTTTACCAGCCGTGCGCGCAAACGCGACAACTGGCCTTCGCGGGCCAGCGGGAAGCGATCGAACAGCGCCTCGCCAGCGACGAAGTTGAGGATGGCATCACCGAGGAATTCCAGACGCTCGTTGTTGCGCCCGGCAAAACTGCGGTGCGTGAGGGCCAGCAGCATCAGCTCCTGGTCCTTGAAGGTGTAACCGAGCTGGCGCTCGAGACGGCTAAGAGAAACGCTCACGGTTTACCCACGCTGAGTTCGTGGCTGGTTTCCACTGCCATCGCCGGGGTACGGCGCAGGCCTGGGACAATTAACGCTGTGTTCAAAAAATAAATCCTGGCGATTGCGAAGCCGATTGTGCCGGCTCCAGAAATGCATTCGGCGCTGTGGTCAACAGCGCCGTGTTTGATTACTTGATCAGGCCAACCCGCGAGAAATTCGGCAGGT
This sequence comes from Pseudomonas sp. PS01270, assembly GCF_029959775.1. Classification (NCBI taxonomy): domain Bacteria; kingdom Pseudomonadati; phylum Pseudomonadota; class Gammaproteobacteria; order Pseudomonadales; family Pseudomonadaceae; genus Pseudomonas; species Pseudomonas sp. PS01270. Next base: position 26,876 of record NZ_JASCPT010000024.1, read on the forward strand.
GGCTGAGTTTCGGCTCTGGCCAGCTCATCCAGACCGCGAAGGCCTTGCCGACAATATTCTTGTCGGGAACCATGCCCAGCAGATCCTTGGGAATGTTCGGATCATCCCAGTAGCGGCTGTCGTTCGAATTGTCGCGGTTGTCGCCCATCATGAAGTAGTGCCCGGCAGGCACTGTCCACGAACGGTCCGGGGTGGCGCGGTAGCGGCTCATTTCCTTGCGGATCAGGTGCTCGGCTGCGCCGAGTTTTTCCTGATAGAGCTCCGCGCTGCCCAGCGATCCCGCCTCGGCGCCGACCATCTTCTCGGCAATCGATTCGCCGTTGACGAACAGACGCTTGTCGGCGGTGTAACGCACCGTGTCACCGGGCAGGCCGACCACACGCTTGATGTAGTTGACGTTCGGGTCGCTCGGGTAGCGGAACACCATCACATCGCCGCGCTGCGGGTCACCGACTTCGATGATCTTCTTGTCGATCACCGGCAGACGGATGCCGTAGGAAAACTTGTTCACCAGAATGAAGTCGCCGACGTCCAGGGTCGGTTTCATCGAGCCGGACGGGATCTGGAACGGCTCCACCAGGAACGAACGCAGCACCAGCACGATGAACAGCACCGGAAAGAACGACTTGCCGTATTCGACCAGCAGCGGCTCTTTGTTCAGCTTCTCGACCACCACAGGCTCGGGCTGGCTGACACTGCCTTGATAAGAGGCAATGGCAGCACGCCGACGCGGTGCCAGGAACAGCAGATCAAGCAACGCCAACAGGCCGCAGACGAACACGGCGATGACCAGCAACAGCGGGAAATTTAGCGACATAGGACCTGATTATTCCAACCTGAGCACGGCGAGGAAGGCTTCCTGTGGAATTTCCACGTTGCCGACCTGTTTCATGCGTTTCTTACCGGCCTTCTGCTTCTCGAGCAGTTTCTTCTTACGACTGACGTCACCGCCGTAGCATTTGGCCAATACGTTCTTTCTGAGCGCCTTGACAGTTGTCCGGGCCACGATCTGACCACCGATGGCGGCCTGGATCGCCACGTCGAACATCTGACGAGGAATCAGTTCTTTCATCTTCTCGGTCAACTGGCGACCTTTGAAGTGCGAATTGTCACGGTGCACGATCAATGCCAGGGCATCGACCTTGTCGCCGTTGATCAGCACGTCCAGTTTCACCAGATTAGCCGATTGGTAACGATCGAAATGGTAGTCCAGCGAAGCATAGCCGCGGCTGGTGGATTTGAGACGGTCGAAGAAGTCCAGGACCACTTCGTTCATCGGCAGGTCGTAGGTCACTTGCACCTGATTGCCGAGGAACAGCATGTCGACCTGAACGCCGCGTTTCTCGATGCACAGGGTGATCACGTTGCCCAGGTGTTCCTGCGGTACGAGGATATTGGCGCGCACGATTGGCTCGCGCATGTCCTCGATCGCCGACACGTCCGGAAGCTTCGACGGGTTGTCGACGTAAATCGTTTCACCGGTTTTCAGCACCAGCTCGAAAATTACCGTCGGCGCGGTGGTGATCAGGTCCAGGTCGTACTCGCGCTCGAGGCGCTCCTGGATGATCTCCATGTGCAGCATGCCGAGGAAGCCGCAACGGAAGCCGAAGCCCAGGGCGTCGGAGCTTTCCGGGGTGTACTGCAGCGACGAGTCGTTCAGGGTCAGCTTCTGCAGCGCTTCGCGGAAATCCTCGAAGTCGTCGGAACTGACCGGGAACAGACCGGCGTAAACCTGTGGCTGAATGCGTTTGAAGCCCGGCAGCACCGGCACGTCCGGCGTGGAGCTCAAGGTCAGGGTGTCACCGACCGGCGCACCGTGAATGTCCTTGATGCTGGCGATGATGAAGCCCACTTCGCCGGCCTTCAGATCAACGGTGGCGGTGTGTTTCGGGTTGAACACGCCGACGCTGTCGACCAGGTGCACCTTGCCGGTGGACTTGACCAGAATCTTGTCGCCCTTCTTCACACGGCCGTGGCGCACGCGTACCAGGGAAACAACGCCCAGGTAGTTGTCGAACCAGGAGTCGATGATCAACGCTTGCAGCGGATCTTCGATGTTGCCGGTCGGCGCAGGGATGGTGTGCACCAGACGCTCGAGCACTTCGTCGACACCCAGGCCGGTCTTGGCGCTGCAAGTAACGGCGTCTGTGGCGTCGATGCCGATGATCTTCTCGATCTCGTCCTTGACGCGATCCGGCTCGGCCTGGGGCAGGTCGATCTTGTTCAGGACCGGCATGACCTCCAGGCCCTGCTCGATGGCGGTGTAGCAGTTGGCCACGGACTGGGCTTCGACGCCCTGCCCCGCATCGACCACCAGCAAGGCACCTTCGCACGCGGCCAGGGAACGGCTGACTTCATAGGTGAAGTCGACGTGGCCCGGGGTGTCAATGAAGTTCAGCTGGTAGGTGATGCCGTCTTTGGCTTTGTAATAGAGGGTAACGCTGTGGGCCTTGATGGTGATCCCGCGTTCACGCTCAAGATCCATGGAATCCAGTACCTGGGCTTCCATTTCACGCTCGGCCAGGCCGCCGCACATCTGGATGAAACGGTCAGCCAGCGTCGACTTGCCATGGTCAATGTGGGCGATGATGGAGAAATTGCGGATATGACTCAAATCACTCACGGATCAACACTCAAAAAGGCTGCAGGCTTGGCCCGCCGAAAAATAGCCGGGAATTGTACCTGATACACGGCGCAAGCGTCACGTTCGCCTGTCACCCGGATCACATGCAAAAACGCCCCGGTCTGGCGACCGAGGCGTTTTCAGGGTTCAAGCGCTGAATGAAAGCTTGTTCATCAGCCCGCGCGTCTGAGCAGCCAGACACCCGCCAGCGCACACACGCCGGCCGGCACCAGCACCGCAAACAGCGGCGAGAAACCGAACACCAGGCTCGATGGCCCCAGCAGATCCTGGACGATGCGGAAGGTGAAGCCCACCAGCACGCCGGTGAAAACACGCTGACCGAGGGTCACCGAACGCAGCGGGCCGAAGATGAACGAGATCGCCATCAGCACCAGCGCGGCGGTCACCAGCGGCTGCAACACCTTGACCCAAAATGCCAGCCAGTAACGGCCATTGCTCAGGCCCTGCTCGGCCAGATAGTGGATGTAGCCCCACAGACCGCTGATCGACAGCGATTCCGGCGCCATGACCACGGTGCTGAGCAGTTGCGGGCTCAACGCCACGTCCCATTCCTCGCTCGGGGCATTGACGACCTCGGTGCTGCGCTCGTGGAACAGCGTGGTGGCAACGTCGGTGAGCTGCCACTTGGTGCCGTCAAACTCAGCCTTTTTGGCGAAGCTGGAGCTGAGCAGATGGCGCTCCTTGTCGAAGTGATAACGCGTCACGCCGTACAACAGACCGTTCGGCTGCACCGCGTTGATGTGGATGAATTCTTCACCCTGACGGTGCCACATACCGTGCTTGGCGCTTTGCGCATCGCCGCTGCCCTGGGCCAGCGAGCGATTGGCCTGGGCCATGCTTTCGGTGGCCGGGGCGACGTATTCGCCAATCAGCACGCCGGCGAGCATCAGCACCAGCATCGGCTTCATGACAGCCCAGACGATACGGCCGATCGACACGCCAGCAGCGCGCATGACCGTCAGCTCACTGCTGCTGGCCAGACTGCCGAGACCGATCAGGCAGCCGATCAATGCGGCCATCGGCAGCATTTCATAGAGCCGGCGCGGTGCGGTCAGCAATACAAAGCCGAGCACGTCGACCAGGGTGTAGGTGTCGCTGACGTCGCCCATTTCATCGATGAAGGCAAACAGCGTCGCCAGGCCGAGGATGATCGCCAGCACGGCGATGATCGCCATGAACACGCTGCTGCCGATGTAGCGGTCGAGTTTAACCACGGGCCACCTCCAGCGCGGCGCTGCGACGGCTGGCCAGTTTCAGGCGCAGCGGCTCCCAATACAGCAGGCCGAGGCCGATCACCAGGAAGATCGCGTGCACCCACCACAGGCCGAGGGCCGGCGGGATCTTGCCTTTTTCGAGGGCGCCGCGAGCGGCAATCAGGATGGTCAGGTAAGCCATATAAAGAAGAATCGCCGGCAGCAGCTTGAGGAAACGCCCCTGACGCGGATTCACCCGCGACAGCGGCACCGCCATCAGGGTCACGATGAACACCAGCAAAGGCAGGGACATGCGCCATTGCAGTTCGGTTTTCGAACGGATGTCATCACTGCCCCACAGGGACGAAGTCGGCATTGCATCGCGATCAGTGACTTCTTCGCTGACATCCGGCTTGGGCAGCAGCACACCGTAGGTTTCGTAATGAATGGCGCGGTAATCGGCCTGCCCCGGGCTGCCGTCATAGCGATAGCCGTTGTCGAGGATCAGGTAGCGATTGCCATCGGGGCGGATTTCCTGACGGCCCGACTCGGCCACCAGCACGGAAATCCCGCGGTCCTTCTTATCGGCGCCGAGGTTCTTCTGCGAGATGAACACACTGCCGAGATTGACGCGGTCGTCGCTCAGGGTTTCGGTGTAAGTCACCCGAGTACCGTCACGCAAGGCCTGGAAGCGGCCCGGTTCGAGGGTATCGAACTCGGTCAGCGCGTCCTGCTTGTTCAGCAGCAACTGAAACTGGTTGGCGCCCTGCGGAGCCAGGCCGAGGCTCAACCACGCCACCACCAGTGCCACCAGCGTTGCCGGAAACAGGGTCATGCGAAACAGCTTCTGCTGGCTCATGCCGGTGGCCGAGAGCACGGTCATTTCGCTTTCGAGGTACAGGCGACCGTAGGCCAGCAGGATCCCGAGGAACAGGCCCAGCGGCAGAATCAGTTGCAGGAACCCCGGCAGACGAAAGCCCATGATCAGGAACAGCGAGCCCGGATCGAGCTGACCGGCCGCAGCCTGCGCCAGGTATTTGATGAAGCGACCGCTCATGATGATGACCAGCAGCACGGCACTTACGGCGCTGAGGGTCAACAGGACTTCGCGGGACAGATAACGGAAGACGATCAAACCAGACACTCCAGGGTTGTCAGGCTAAGGCGGCCAAACAAGCAAACACATCGACCGGCCCGCCATGCAGAGCGGTCGAAAAAAGATGCGGCATTATCCTGTGATTGGGTGCGCCTGTCACTGCGCACACTCATCCATCGCTGTAATCCTTTGCTGAGGGTTGTCAGGCGCGGGGAGCGAGGTTCAAACTGCGGCCCTTGTCGCAGGCTTTGGCCTGCGCCTCTTCTATCTATAAGCAGGCGACTGCGGACAACGTCGAACGCCTGCGTGTTGACCATTCATTCAGGGATCCGGACATGGAACTGGTTGTAAAAAGCGTTAGCCCAGAAACGTTGAAAACCGCCACCCTGGTGGTTGCCGTCGGCGAAGGCCGCAAACTCGGTGTCGCCGCCAGACTGGTCGACGAGTCGAGCGGTGGTGCGATCAGCGCCGTGCTCAAGCGTGGCGACCTGGCCGGCAAGGTCGGTCAGAGCCTGCTGCTGCACAGCCTGCCGAACCTGAAAGCCGAGCGCGTGTTGCTGGTCGGCGTGGGCAAGGACGAAGAACTGGGCGACCGTCCGTTCCGCAAAATCGTTGCCGGCATCCTCAACACCCTCAAAGGCCTGGGCGGCGGTGACGCCGTGCTGGCGCTCGATGAAGTCATCGTCAAAGGTCGCGACAGCTACGGCAAGACTCGCCTGCTGGCAGAAACCCTGGTCGACGGCGGCTACACCTTCGACCAGTTCAAGAGCCAGAAAGCCGAACCGCGCGCCCTGAAGAAAATCACCCTGCTGACCATCAAGGCTGCGCAAGCCGAAGTGCAGCGCGCCGTGAACCACGCCACCGCCATCGCCAACGGCATGGCCTTCACCCGCGACCTTGGCAACCTGCCACCGAACATCTGCCACCCGACCTTCATGGGCGAACAGGCCAAGAACCTGGGCAAAGAGTTCAAGGATCTGAAAGTCGAAGTACTCGACGAGAAAAAGATCAAATCCCTCGGCATGGGCTCGTTCTACGCCGTGGGCCAGGGCAGCGCCCAGCCGCCGCGCCTGATCGTCATGCAATACAACGGCGGCAAGAAATCCGAGAAGCCATACGCGCTGGTCGGCAAGGGCATCACCTTCGACACTGGCGGCATAAGCCTGAAGCCGGGCGCCGGCATGGACGAGATGAAGTACGACATGGGCGGCGCTGCCTCCGTGTTCGGGACCTTGCGTGCTGTGCTTGAGCTGAAACTGCCGATCAATCTGGTGTGCATCCTCGCCTGCGCCGAAAACATGCCGAGCGGCAATGCTTCGCGGCCGGGCGATATCGTCACCACCATGAGCGGCCAGACCGTGGAAATCCTCAACACCGACGCTGAAGGCCGTCTGGTGCTGTGCGATGCGCTGACCTACGCCGAGCGCTTCAAGCCACAAGCGGTGATCGACATCGCCACCCTGACCGGTGCTTGCGTAGTGGCCCTGGGCGCACACACGTCCGGCCTGCTGGGCAACAACGACGAACTGATCGACCAGTTGCTCAGCGCCGGCAAGGCTGCCGACGACCGCGCCTGGCAACTGCCGCTGTTCGATGAGTATCAAGAGCAGCTAGACAGCCCGTTCGCCGACATCGCCAACATTGGCGGGCCGAAGGCCGGCACCATCACTGCCGCCTGCTTCCTGTCGCGCTTCACCAAGAACCTCAACTGGGCGCACCTGGACATCGCCGGCACGGCATGGACCAGCGGCGGCAAGGACAAAGGCGCCACCGGCCGTCCGGTTCCACTGCTGACCCAGTACCTGCTGGATCGCGCCAAGGCCTGAAACCGCTGAAAGGTGGCGTCACTCTCGGGTGACGCCGCTTGCCGCTCTGGAACCGCAATGACCAAAGTCGACTTCTATATCCTGCCCAGCGCCGATCCTTCAGCGCGCCTGGATTTCGCCTGCAAGCTCACCGAGAAAGCCTGGCGCATGGGCCACCGCATCTACCTGCATTGCAGCGATGCGGCCCAGCGCGACGATCTCGATGCGCGTCTGTGGGCATTCAAGGGTGAAAGCTTCGTGCCCCACGGCCCGGCCGACAGCGAACCGGACGGTTTGATCGTGCTGGGGCTGGGCGAAGACTGCGGTGAACATCAGGACCTGCTGGTCAATCTCGACCTGAAAGTCCCGGCCTTCGCCAGCAAATTCGCCCGCGTGGCGGAAGTGGTGGTGGAAGATCCAGCCATCCGCGCAGCGGCGCGGGAGAGTTTCCGTTTCTACCGCGAACAGGGCTATTCTCTGCAAGACCACCGTTTACAGCGACTCTGAGCACTCCAATGGACACTCCGAAACCGCAACAGAAGTCCGCACATCTGCTGGACGATCTTGAATCGATCCGCCAGTTGCTCGGCGATGACAACCTGCAACCGCCGCTCTTGACCGATACGGTCGATGACGGCGAACAGGAACAGATTCCGATGCTGTTCGATTCCGTCGGCAATCAGCCGGCGGCCGTCGAGCCGCCACCAGCGCCGCCGGCTGCCCCGGCTGCCGCTCCGGTCGATAAAGGCCCGGACGCCTTGCTGCATCTGGACAGCGAACTGCGCGCCGCCGCGCAATTGATCATGCAAGACGTGATCGACGACTTCGCCCCGCACATCGAAACCGAAATCAAACGTCGCCTCGATGCGCGGATGGAGCGGCTGCTCAGCCAGTACGAATAAGCCCCAATCCTCTGTAGGAGCCAGCCTGCTGGCGATGGCATCACCTCGGTTTTCCTGAAAAACCGCAGTGCCTGCATCGCGAGCAGGCTCACTCCTACATTTAGATCTCCGCCAGACCTCCCCCGCTCGCCCTCGGCACCATGCCCCGCTATACTTCCCGGCTTTTCCTGAATAAATGCCAATAGGGTCCCGCCGCGCATGGATAAGACCTACCAGCCGCACGCCATTGAAACTTCCTGGTACAAGACCTGGGAGTCCGAGAACTACTTCGCCCCGCAAGGCGCGGGCGAGTCCTACACCATCATGATCCCGCCGCCGAACGTCACCGGCAGCCTGCACATGGGTCACGGTTTCAACAACGCGATCATGGACGCGTTGATCCGTTTCCGCCGCATGCAGGGTCGCGACACCCTTTGGCAACCGGGCACCGACCATGCCGGTATCGCCACGCAGATGCTGGTGGAGCGTCAGCTCGAAGCCCAGGGCCAGAATCGTCACGATCTGGGCCGGGAAAAATTTCTCGAAAAAGTCTGGGAATGGAAAGATCAGTCCGGCGGCAACATCAGCCGGCAGATCCGTCGCCTCGGCTCGTCCGTCGACTGGAGCCGCGAGCGCTTCACCATGGACGACGGCCTCTCGGAAGCGGTCAAGGAAGCTTTCGTGCGTCTGCATGAAGACGGCCTGATCTACCGCGGCAAGCGTCTGGTCAACTGGGACACCAAACTGCACACAGCGATTTCCGACCTCGAAGTGGAAAACCACGAAGAGAAAGGCTTCCTGTGGAACCTGAAATACCCATTGGCCGATGGTGTAAAAACCGCTGAGGGCGATGACTTCCTGATCGTCGCCACCACCCGTCCGGAAACCATGCTCGGTGACTCCGCCGTCGCGGTTAACCCGAACGACGAACGCTACAAAGCGCTGATCGGCAAATTCGTCGAGCTGCCACTGGTTGGCCGGCGCATCCCGATCATCGCCGACGATTATTGCGATCCTGAATTCGGCACTGGCTGCGTGAAAATCACCCCGGCCCACGATTTCAACGACTACGAAGTGGGCAAGCGCCACAACCTGCCGCTGCTGAACATCTTCGACAAGAACGCCAACGTGCTGCCTGCCGCGCAGGTGTTCAACCTCGACGGCACGCTGAACGAGAGCATCGACGGCAAGATTCCGGCGGAGTTCGCCGGGCTGGAGCGTTTCGAGGCGCGCAAGCAGATCGTTGCCGCGTTCGACGCCGCCGGCCTGCTGGTGAGTGTCAACGATCACAACCAGAAAACGCCGAAAGGCGATCGCTCCGGCACGGTCATCGAGCCGTGGCTGACCGACCAGTGGTACGTATCGACCAAGCCTCTGGCCGAGCCGGCGATTGCTGCCGTTGAAGACGGTCGCATCCAGTTCGTGCCTAAACAGTACGAAAACATGTACTTCTCGTGGATGCGCGACATCCAGGACTGGTGCATCAGCCGTCAGCTGTGGTGGGGCCACCGGATTCCGGCCTGGTACGACGAGTCAGGCAAAGTCTACGTCGGTCGCGACGAAGCCGAAGTGCGTGCCAAGCACAACCTCGGCCCGGACGTTGCGCTGCAACAGGACAACGACGTACTCGACACCTGGTTCAGTTCCGGCCTATGGACGTTCTCTACTCTGGGCTGGCCTGAGCAGACCGAGTTCCTGAAGAAATTCCACTCCACCGACGTGCTGGTCACCGGTTTCGACATCATTTTCTTCTGGGTTGCCCGGATGATCATGATGACCATGCACCTGATGAAGAACGAAGACGGCACGCCGCAGGTTCCGTTCAAGACTGTGTACGTACACGGTCTGGTACGCGACGGCCAGGGCCAGAAGATGTCCAAGTCCAAGGGCAACGTCCTTGACCCGCTGGACATCATCGACGGCATCGACCTGGAAACCCTGGTGCAGAAGCGCACCTCGGGCCTGATGCAACCGAAACTGGCGAAGAAGATCGAGAAAGCCACCCGCGAAGAATTCGCCAATGGCATCGAAAGCTACGGCACCGACGCCCTGCGCTTCACGTTCTGCTCGCTGGCCTCGACCGGTCGCGACATCAAGTTCGACATGGGTCGCGTCGAAGGCTATCGCAACTTCTGCAACAAGATCTGGAACGCCGCGCGTTACGTTCTGGACAAGGGCGAAGACTGCGGCCAGAACGGCGAAGCCTACGAGCTGTCGTTGGCTGATCGCTGGATCATTTCGCAGTTGCAACGCACCGAAGCCGAAGTGACCCGCCAACTGGATCAGTTCCGTTTCGACCTCGCCGCGCAAGCGCTGTACGAGTTCATCTGGAACCAATACTGCGACTGGTATCTGGAACTGTCCAAGCCTGTGTTGTGGGACGAGAACGCGCCGGTCGAACGTCAGCGCGGCACTCGCCGTACGCTGGTGCGTGTGCTGGAAGTGGCGCTGCGTCTGGCGCATCCGTTCATGCCGTTCATCACTGAAGAAATCTGGCAGCGCATCGCGCCGCTGGCCGGTATTCAGGGCAAAACGATCATGCTGCAGCCTTGGCCGGTGGCCAACGAGGAGCGCATCGATCCGGCGGCGGAAAACGACATCGAATGGCTCAAGGAACTGATGCTCGGCACGCGCAACATTCGTGGCGAGATGAACATCGGCCCGGGCAAGCCACTGCCGATCTTCCTGAAGAACGTCAGCGCTGAAGACCAGCGCCGCCTGAGCGAGAACGAAGCGCTGCTGAAGAAGCTGGCGCGTCTGGAATCGATCACCGTGCTCGCCGCTGGCGAAGAAGCACCGCTGTCCGCTACCGCACTGGTGGGCGAGATGGAAGTGCTGGTACCAATGGCCGGTCTGATCGACAAGGGCGCGGAACTGGCGCGTCTGGACAAGGAAATCCTGCGTCTGCAGGGCGAAGTCCAGCGCGTTGGCGGCAAGCTTTCCAACGCAGGTTTCGTCGACAAGGCCCCGGCCGAAGTCATCGAGAAGGAACGCGCCAAACTGGCCGAGGCCGAACAGGCCCTGGGCAAACTGGCCGAGCAGCACGCGCGGATTGCCAGTCTGTAACGGCAAATCGCACTGAAAAAGGGAGGCCCAAGTGGCCTCCCTTTTTTATTCCTGCAAAACCTCGAGTCCCCTGTGGGAGCGAGCCTGCTCGCGAAAGCGCTGTGTCAGCCGACAAATCTGCCGGATGTGAAACCGCCTTCGCGAGCAGGCTCGCTCCCACAGTTTGAACGGTGTTGCCTTCAGATGTGGGACAATGCCCGCCACTTTCAGCCATACCCGAATCGACCACGCCCATGACCGCCCCCCGCACACCCAAACCTGCGCGCAAGAAGCCTGACGCCGCGTCCCCGAGCAAAGCCGTCGAGCCGCGCGAGAAGGCCAGCCTGCATCCGCGCAATCGCCATCAGGGTCGTTACGACTTTCCGGCACTGATCAAGACCACGCCGGAACTGGCCAAGTACGTGATCACCAACCCGTACGGCAAGGAAAGCATCGACTTCGCCAGCCCCGACGCGGTGCGCGTGTTCAACCGGGCGCTGCTCAAGGCGTTCTATGGCATCCAGCACTGGGACATCCCGGCAGACTATCTTTGCCCTCCGGTTCCGGGGCGTGCCGACTATGTGCACTTTCTCGCCGACCTGCTGGCGAGCATGAACGACGGCAAGGTCCCGCGCGGCGCGATCGTCAATGTGCTGGATATCGGCATGGGCGCCAACTGTGTGTATCCGCTGATCGGCAACAGCGAATATCGCTGGCACTTCCTCGGCTCGGAGATCGACCCGACAGCCGTGGCGGCGGCGCGAGCCATCGTGCAGTCCAATGATCTGAGCAAAGTGATCCAGCTGCGCCAGCAGGAAAACCGCAAGCACATCCTCATCGGCTTGCTGGAGCCGGGCGAGCGTTTTGACCTGACCATGTGCAACCCGCCGTTCCACGCTTCGATGGAAGAAGCGACCAAGGGCAGCGAGCGCAAGTGGCGCGCCTTGGGCAAGGCCGACCCGAAACGCAAGCTACCGGTGCTGAACTTCGGTGGGCAATCGGCGGAGCTGTGGTGTGAAGGCGGTGAAGCGCGCTTCGTGACGCAGTTGATTGCCGAAAGTGCGAACTTCCAGCACAAAGTGTTGTGGTTCAGCACCTTGGTATCGAAGGCCTCGAACCTGCCGGCCATCGAGACCGCACTGAAGAAGGCTGGCGTGCTGGAGAGCCAGGTCGTGGAGATGTCGCAGGGGCAGAAGCAGAGCCGCTTTGTCGCCTGGACCTTCCAGACCAAGTCCGAGCAGCAGATCTGGCGGCGTGAGCGCTGGGTGCGCTAAGACACAGCAGATCGCTGTGGGAGCGAGCTTGCTCGCGAATGCGGTATATCAGTGACATTGAAGTTGACTGACACACTGCTTTCGCGAGCAAGCTCGCTCCCACAATGGTTTATGGCATTCATGAGTCAATCGTCAAATCGCAGACACAAAAAAACCGTGCCCCGGATCACTCCGAAGCACGGTTTTTTTATCGCTGCGTCTTACTTGTTCACAGCGTCGGTCAGGCCTTTGGCCACAACCAGCTTGATCACTTTCTTTGCAGGGATTTCGATGGCAGCGCCAGTCGAAGGGTTACGGCCGGTGCGGGCAGGACGCTCGGTCACTTTCAGCTTGCCGATACCTGGCAAGGTGATTTCGCCGCCGTTTTCCAGCTGATCGGCAACGATTTGGCCCAGTTGGTCCAGAGCGTTACGCGCGGTGGTTTTCGGCGCGTCGATAGCTTCAGCGATGTCGGCGATCAGTTGGTCTTTAGTAAGAGCCATGTAGTGTTCCTTCCCTATCAAATTCATATGGATTGCAGAGTGCAGTGTCAGCCATCGAGCCCGATCTTCTGGATCTGGCACCCTCGGCGATAACCACGACGAGTCGGGTTATAGATGCCGAAATCAGGGTTTGGTTCGACCTGACAAATGCTGAATGCACGCTTAACGCAGTGACTTCGCGTAAGACCGGGCAAAACTAGCACAGCGACAAGGAAATATCCGCCTCTAGCTACCCATTTGGTCAGCTTTATTGCGCTAAATCGGTAAAAAACCGCTTAAGGCCGGGTGCGCGCCCCGGTTTTGCCCTGCAACCCGCGCCAAAACCAGTGGTTGCGGTACACTGAGCGCTTTTTCGGGGGAGCCTGCCCTCCTCCCTTCCAACAGCCGAGAAGCCCATGCCGATCCGTCATTGCATCGTCCACCTGATCGACAAAAAACCCGACGGCACGCCCGCAGTTCTGCACGCCCGTGACTCTGAACTGGCCGAGTCCGCCGCCATCGAAAACATGCTCGCCGACCTCAACGAAAGCTACAACGCCAAACAGGGCAAAGCCTGGGGCCTGTTCCATCCGGAATCCGGCGCATTCCCCTTCAGTGGCTGGCTGAAGGAGTACATGGACGGCGGCCGTGACTTCACCGCGTTCAGTAAAGTGGCGGTCGAGCATCTGCAGAAGCTGATGGAAGAATCCAACCTCTCGGTGGGTGGCCACGTGCTGTTCGCCCACTATCAGCAAGGCATGACTGACTATCTGGCGATCGCCCTGCTGCACCACAGCGAAGGCGTGGCGGTGACCGACGAGCTCGACGTAACGCCTTCGCGCCATCTCGACCTTGGCCAATTGCATCTGGCAGCGCGGATCAACGTTTCCGAGTGGCAGAACAACAAGCAGTCCAAACAGTACATTTCGTTCATCAAGGGCAAGAATGGCAAGAAGGTCTCGGAATATTTCCGCGACTTCATCGGCTGCCAGGAAGGCGTCGACGGCCCCGGCGAGACCCGCACCCTGCTCAAAGCCTTCAGCGACTTTGTCGAGAGCGAAGACCTGCCGGAAGACTCGGCCCGCGAGAAAACCAAGACTCTGGTCGACTATGCCAGCAGCCAGGCCAAGCTCGGCGAACCGATGGGCCTTGAGGAGCTGTCGGAGCTGATTGACGAAGAACGCCCGAAAGCCTTCTACGATCACATCCGCAACAAGGACTATGGCCTGTCGCCGGAGATCCCGGCGGACAAACGTACCCTCAACCAATTCCGCCGCTTCACCGGCCGCGCCGAAGGCCTGTCGATCAGCTTCGAAGCGCACCTGCTGGGTTCGAAGATCGAGTACGACGAAGAGAACGGCACCCTGATCATCAAAGGCCTGCCGACTTCGCTGACCGACCAGCTGAAGCGGCGTAACTGATGCTCGGCAATGTGCTGAAAAAAGTCGCCCTGGTGCTGCTGGTGGTCGTGGTCTATCAGAACTGGGGCAAGATCGAGCGGGTGTTCAATCCCGCGCGAATGGTCTCGCAGCAGACGCGGGAGCAGGCCAATGTCGTGCTCTATGCCACCGACTGGTGCGGCTACTGCAAACAGACCAAACGCTTTCTCGACAGCAAGGGCATACCGTTCAAGGAGTTCGACATCGAGAAGGATGCCGATGCGCGCAAGGCGTATGAGGCATTGGGTGGACGCGGGATTCCGCTGATTGATGTGAACGGCACCTTGATTCGCGGGTTCGACCCGGACGAAATCCTCGCTGCCCTGAAATAAAATCAAGATCAAAAGATCGCAGCCTTCGGCAGCTCCTACATGAGATCGGTGTAGGAGCTGCCGAAGGCTGCGATCTTTTGCTTTTAGCGCGCTTCGATACGGAACCCAAAGCGCGGGAAGTGCACATGCACCACGCCGCCACGTTCGTCTTCACGGCGAATGATCAACTCCTCGCTGCCGGCAAACAACAACTCGCCCACCACCGGATCAACGCCGTAATCGATAGCGGCAATTGCCACCTGCTGTCCCGTCTTGAAGCCGTTCGGATCAACGAACCGCTCATCCGGCAATGCCGCTGGCGTCGCGTTATGCGCGACCTCCAGTGCCTCGGCGGAAGACATCTCGCTCGCCGCGCCATGGCCGAACCCCAGCACTCGACCCAGCCACGCCGCAACTGCCGGATATTCATCCACCAGCGGCGCCGTGACGTGGGTCGCCTTGAGGAACCACAGCGGATGCGCCAGGGCGAAGTCGGCAATCGATGGCTCGCCGAAGAGGAAGTCGCCCTGCTCGCGCTGCAACTGCTGCTCCAGACGCGCCATGATCGTCGGCCACTGATGTTTGGCCTGCTCGGCGGACAGACGCGTGGCGCTGCCACCGCTGAACAAACCGGCGCGGTCGGCCAGGAATGCCTTGATCGCTTCCGGCGGCAATTTGCCGAAACGCACGGCTACCGATTCTGGCTGGAACACCAGGCTCACGGCGTGCTGGAACACCACCGAATCGGCCCACGCCGCAAAACTGGCGCTGGTCATCTCCTGACCTTCGGGGAAGAACGCCGGCAGGGCTTTTTCCTGTTCCAGGCGTCGAGCGATCAGTGCGGTGTCGCAATAGATGTCAGCACCGATCTGCAACACTGGAGTCTTGCGGTAGCCACCGGTCAACGCCGTCAGATCCGGCTTTGGCATCACCGGGGAAATATGCACCGAACGCCAGGACAAGCCTTTGAAACCCAGCAGCAGGCGAGCCTTCTCGGCGAATGGAGAGGTCGGGTAATGATGCAGAATCAACTCGGACATGCTCGGCTCCGCCGCTCAGATAGTGAGCCCGCAGCTTAGCGTGCATTTGATTAGCAGCCTACAGATCTGCCTGATGGGAACCAATCAGTCAGATTGATAAGACGCGACGAGGCATTCCTTGGCGCTCTTGCGCAGCTTCTTGATCAGCCGCTCCTGGCGCAAAGCATCGCTTTTGTCGCGGCACAGTTCGGTGTAGACCAGCGCCATCGCCGGGCTGGAGAGAAAGAACCGCGCGCCCTTGCCGCTCTGGTGCTTGGCAAAACGCCGCACCGGGTCGTCGCTGATTCCGCAGTACAACGAGCCATTGGCGGCACGCACGAGGTAGACGAACCAGGATTTGCTCACTGGCTCGGCAGCATCGACGGATTGTTCGCTAAGACTGGTCACTTCGGGATCTGAACGTGTAGGAAAACAGGCGGCGATCTTATCAGCGCCCGGCCTGAAATGCCTTCAGTCCCTTGCGCGCCTGGGCGCGGACGGCGTTGCGCACCAGCGGCGTCCAGCCCAGCAGCAGGCCTTTGAAACCCAACGCCTGGCGCGACCAGCGCCACAGATCGAAGTGGTCGTGGTGCTCACAGATCTTGCCGTCCCGGAACACGAATCGCGCCTGGATATCGTTGATGACGATGTTGCCGGTCTGGCTGAACAGGTAGGTCGCGACCCAGTGTGCTCCGCCGCTGCGTTCGTCGGCGCGGACGTTGTCGAAGGTCAGGGAGAAATCCTTGGCGCGGGTAGTCAGCATGCGCCACATGTCGCCGGCATCGCGCCCGCGCAGTTCACCAAAGGCCGGATCGCTGAAGACCACGTCATCGGTGTAGCAGGCGGCCATCGCTTCGGCGTCGAGGCGCTGGAAGGCCTGGTAGAAGCGGGTGATCAGGGCGCTATGGGCTTCGCTCACGGCAATCTCCAAAGAAATAGGTACAGATTGCCAGCACCATAATCTGCCGCGCGCAGAAACACTATCGGCATTACGCAAAACCCTGGTGGGAGCGAGCCTGCTCGCGAAGGCAATTCAACATTCAACATCCATGTTGACTGAAACACCGCTTTCGCGAGCAGGCTCGCTCCCACATTTGCAGTCAGTGCATTCAGATCTTTTCGCTTTGCACCTGCACATACAGCGCCCGGCCGGCACCCAGCCCGGCGAGGATTGCACCGGCGCCGATAATGCCGAAAATCCAGCCCAGCGCATTCCAGCCGCCGGTCCAGTCATGCACCACGCCCACGGCAAACGGCCCCATGGACGCCAGGGTGTAGCCAAAACCCTGCGACATGCTCGACAGATTCGCCGCGACATGGGAATCGCGCGAGCGCAGGACGATCAGGGTCAGGGCCAGACTGAACGTACCGCCCTGCCCCAGGCCGAGCAGAATCGCCCAGCCCCACAGACCTTCGATCGGTGCGTACAGGCAGCCGAACAGGCCGGCCAGGGTCAGCGCCATGACCACGACGATCGCCAGACGCTGATCCTTGCCCCGGGTCGCCAGCCACGGCGCGGCCAGCGAACTGGCCAGTTGAATGATCACCGAACCGGACAGCACCAATCCGGCCTGAGTCGGTGTAAGCCCGCGCCCGATGAGGATCGACGGCAACCAGCCAAACACGATGTAGGCCAGCGACGATTGCAGGCCCATGTACAAGGTCACCTGCCAGGCCAGCGGATCACGCAGCAAGCCGCGCACGCGATAGGCGACGTTGTGTGCGCCATGTTTGGAGCCGACTTGTGGCAGCCAGAAAACCGCCGCCACCAATGCCGGAATCACCCAGAAGCCCAGGCCCATCGCCCAGCTGTTGCCGAAGTGCTCACTCAGCGGCACGGTCGAACCCGCCGCCATCGCAGCGCCCAGGCACAGGGCCATGGTGTAGACGCCGGTCATGGTCCCGGCGTGTTTGGCGAAGTCGCGTTTGACGATGCCTGGCAGCAGCACGCCGACGATGCCGATGCTGGCGCCGCCAAGGACGCTGCCGGCGAACAGGCCGATCTCGCCGAAATTGCTGCGCAGGATGATGCCGCCGGCCAGTGTCAGCAGAATCCCCAGCACCACCCGCTCAGCACCGAAACGCCGCGCCAGAATCGGTGCCAGCGGTGCGAACAAGCCCAGGCACAGCACCGGCAACGTGGTCAGCAATCCCGCCTGCGCCGCAGACAGCCCGAGGCTTCTGGAGACCTCGCTGAGCAATGGCGCCATGCTCGACAACGCCGGGCGCAGGTTCAGCGCCACCAGAATCAACCCGAGCAGCAACAGCCATGGACGTTTTACCAACGGATGGCTTTGCTGGACCTGCTCGTCATCAGCCTCGGCATCGATCAGCAGCTCTTCAAGTTCGCGGGTGCGCTTCGACGCTGTGGATAACTCACTGCGGGACATGGTCTTCTCGGTTTCAAGGTTCATTGATCAACTGCCTCGACAAGGCTTTTGCCCGTTCCGGGTCGCGTTGCTCGACCGCATCGAGCAAGTCGATGTGCAGATCGAACACTTCCTGACGGCGCGGGGAGATATTCAGGGTCTGGCGCAATTGCGCGCCGACGATGCTGGAGAAGTAGCGATACAACTCGCTGAGGGTCGGGTTGTGGGCGGCGTCGACCAGTCGGCGATGGAACACCAGATCGCAGGCGATATAGGTGTCTAGATCGCCGTGGTAATGGCTGCCGCTGGTGCCGAGCGCTTCACGCAGCGCCGCCAGATCCTCATCGGTACGACGCAACGCCGCCAGGCCGATGGCCTCGACCTCAAGGATGTGCCGGGTTTCCCGGGCCTGCTCCAGCGAACAACGCGATAGCGCTTTTAGTGTGTCGAGCGGGTCGACCAGCGCACGAAGATAACTGCCGTCGCCCTGGCGAATTTCGATCAATCCCGAGAACGCCAGAACACGCATCGCCTCACGCACTGTGTTGCGGCTGATGCCCAGCTCGGCGCACAGCTCAGGCTCGGTCGGCAGACGCTCGCCGACCTGCCACGCACCGCTGTTGATGCGCTGACGCAGTTGACCCAATGCCTGATCGACCAGGGATCGCTTGATCAAAGGGGAAATTTCTGACATGAGCCTCGCCTTTTCATCCAATCATAGGATGAATTTTCCGACATGTTAGTCAGACCCATGTAGGACGGCAACCACCTAGGGTCAATCGGAGACACATGGAGCGGCATTTTCGATTGGTCAAAATTACCCTTTAAGGGTAATTTCAAGGACAGGGTTTTGGCTTCTTATGGAAAAGAACACACCCCATTACGACTTGGCAGTCGTGAAGGCCGAAGTAATTAGACGAGGCAAAGAAGCCTTTACACGTTATGCACTTGAGACAGGCCGGGACATGGGCATGTCCTGGAAAGTGATGATGCAGGTTGTGGCAACGCTTGAGCGGCGGATGCTCTACAAATCCATGACCTCTTATTCCAACCATCGGAACTGGCACGACGTCTATCACGTATCGTTTCGAAATCGGGAGATCTACATCAAAGTGACCTACTGCACCAGCGGTGGGTCTCCGGTGATCTCCTTCAAGGAGAAAAACACATGAGCAAGAGGCAATGCCTGAGTTGCGGCACCGAACACGCAATGCACCACTTTCAAGATCGCAGTCTCGACGTCAATTACAAACAGTTTTCGCGGCCCGTACACCTTCTTGCCGGCTGGGAGTGCAGGGTCTGTGGCGAAATCATTTTTGACAGTGGTACCGACAGTGCCGAGCGCTACGTAGACGCCGGCGATCAATTACTCGAAGACGTACTTGGGCTGATCGGTACCGAAATGAAGCGTATTCGCCGAAAGCTCCATCTCACTCAAAGAAGTGCGGTGAAGTGGCTGTCAGGAGGTGGGCATAATGCGTTTTCACGATATGAACGCGGCGAACTGGCTCCGCCGCAGCCGTTGTTCACACTGATGCGGCTTCTGGATCGTCATCCCGAACTGCTAGAGGAAATTCAGGCACTTCACACAGACGACGGTCTCAAACAGCTTCTTGAAACTCGTTACCCGGAGCGGGAATCTGTTCTGGCCAGATGAGCCCAGATAAAACAAACCCGGAACTGAGTCCGGGTTTGTTTCAGTGCCTGACGGGCATCAATGCAAAATCTGACTCAAGAACAACTTGGTCCGATCATTCTGCGGATTGTCGAAGAAATCGTTCGGCGCGGCCTGTTCAACGATTTCGCCCTTGTCCATGAAGATCACGCGGTTGGCCACGGTGCGGGCAAAGCCCATTTCGTGGGTCACACAGAGCATGGTCATACCGTCTTCGGCCAGACCGATCATGGTGTCCAGAACCTCTTTCACCATTTCCGGATCAAGCGCTGAAGTCGGTTCGTCGAACAGCATGATTTTCGGCTTCATGCATAAGGCGCGGGCGATCGCCACACGCTGTTGCTGACCGCCGGAAAGCTGCCCCGGATACTTGTGCGCCTGCTCCGGAATGCGTACGCGTTCCAGATAATGCATGGCGATTTCCTCGGCCTTGCGCTTGGGCATCTTGCGCACCCACATCGGCGCCAGGGTGCAGTTCTGCAGAATGGTCAGGTGCGGGAACAGGTTGAAGTGCTGGAACACCATGCCGACTTCGCGACGGATCGCTTCGATCTGCTTGAGGTCGTTGGTCAGTTCCACGCCATCGACGACGATGCGCCCCTGCTGGTGTTCTTCCAGACGATTCAGGCAACGAATCGTGGTCGATTTACCGGAACCCGACGGGCCGCACAGGACGATGCGCTCGCCCTGTTTGACGTTGAGGTTGATGTCCTTGAGTACGTGAAACTGGCCGTACCACTTGTTCACGCCCTGCATCTGGATAATGCCTTCCGGACCCACAGGCTTTTTGATTGCTTCGCTCATTTACAGAGAACTCCTAACGCTTGTGGCCAGTGTCGAGCTTGCGTTCCAGATGCATGGAATAGCGCGACATACCAAAACAGAAAATCCAGAACACCAGGGCGGCGAACACGTAGCCTTCGGTGGCCATGCCCAGCCATTTCGGGTCGGCGGCGGCTTGCTTGACGCTGTTGAGCAGGTCAAACAGACCGATGATGATCACCAGGCTGGTGTCCTTGAACAGCGCAATGAACGTGTTGACGATGCCCGGGATCACCAGCTTCAGGGCTTGCGGCAGAATCACCAGGCCCATCGAACGCCAGTAACCGAGGCCCATCGCTGCAGCCGCTTCGTACTGCCCTTTGGGAATCGCCTGCAGACCACCGCGCACCACTTCGGCAACGTAGGCCGACTGGAACAGGATCACGCCGATCAGCGCCCGCAGCAGCTTGTCGAAGTTCATGCCTTCGGGCAGGAACAGCGGCAACATCACCGAGGACATGAACAACACTGTGATCAACGGCACGCCGCGCCAGAACTCGATGAAGGTCACGCAGACCACACGAATCGCCGGCATATTGGAACGCCGTCCCAGCGCCAGCACGATGCCCAGCGGCAATGCTCCGGCGATGCCGACGGTGGCGATCACCAGAGTCAGCATCAGGCCGCCCCACTGGCTGGTCGGCACGGTGGTCATTCCGAAACCGCCATGCAACAAGATGAAGGCGATGATCGGGTACAGCACCAAGAAGCTCAGGCCGTACACCGCTTTACGCGGCACGCGCGAGATGAACAGCGGTGCTGCGCCAATGACCGCCAGCCACACGGTCAGGTCGACGCGCCAGCGCAGTTCGGTCGGATAATAGCCGTACATGAACTGGCCGAAGCGCTGCTGAATGAACACCCAGCAGGCGCCTTCCTTGGTGCAGTCGGCGCGGGTGGTGCCGACCCAGTTGGCATCGACGATCGCCCAGCTGAGGATCGGTGGCACGACCAGGTAGATCAGGTAGAACGCAAACAGCGTCAGCAGGGTGTTGAGCCAGCTGGAGAACATGTTCGCGCGCATCCACGCCACCACGCCGATGCTGCTGTTCGGTGGAGGCATGTCGGGTTTGAAAGTATGAGTACTCATGCGCTTTTCCTTACCGCTCGATCAGCGCAATGCGCTTGTTGTACCAGTTCATCAGCAGGGAAATGCTGATACTGATCGCCAGGTACACGCTCATGGTGATGGCAATCACTTCGATAGCCTGCCCGGTCTGGTTGAGCACGGTGCCGGCGAACAGCGAAACCATTTCCGGGTAACCGATACCGGCGGCCAGCGAGGAGTTCTTCGCCAGGTTCAGGTATTGGCTGGTCAGCGGCGGAATGATCACGCGCAGGGCTTGCGGGATGATCACTTTGCGCAGGGTCGGGCCGTTGCGCAGGCCAAGCGAACGCGCCGCTTCGGTCTGGCCGTGGCTGACCGACTTGATCCCGGAACGCACGATTTCGGCGATGAACGCTGCGGTGTACACGGTGAGCGCCAGGGTCAACGCCAGCAGTTCCGGGATCAACACCCAGCCGCCGACAAAGTTGAAGCCCTTGAGCTCGGGCATTTCCCAGTGCAGCGGAGCGCCGAAGATCAGCGCGCACAGGGTCGGGATCACCAGCGCAATTGCCAGGCCGGTCCAGAACTTGTGGAACGGTACGCCGGTTTCTTCGAAGCGCTTGTTGGCCCAGCGGCACATCAGCACGATGCCGACAATGGCCAGGACGATGCTGATCACGAACGCCCAGAAACCGTCGGCAGCGAGTGCGGCCGGCATGTTCAGGCCACGGCTGCTGACGAAGAAGGTGTCGCCGAAGTTGTGGCTGTTGCGCGGCCCCGGCATGGTCAGGAACACCGCGAAGTACCAGAACAGGATCTGCAGCAGCGGCGGAATGTTGCGGAACACTTCCACATACACCGTCGCCAGCTTGGCGATGATCCAGTTCTGCGACAGCCGCGCCACGCCGACGATGAAACCGAGAATCGTCGCCAGGATCACGCCGATAAACGTCACCAACAGGGTGTTGAGCAGGCCGATGACAAACACCCGCGCGTAACTGTCCGCTTCGGTGTAGTCGATCAGGGTTTGAGCGATGCCGAATCCGGCACTGCGCTCCAGAAAGCTGAAGCCGGAGGTGATGCCCCGGTGCTGAAGGTTGGTTTGCGTATTGTCGAACAGGTACCAGCCAAGCGAGACCACCGCCACAACGGTGATGATCTGGAATAGCCACGCACGCACTCGTGGATCGCTGAGGCTGAGCCTCTGCTTTGGTGCGCCGATTGAATTTTGCATGAAGTGCCCCGGAAGAAATGGAACAAGAACATCACCCGGCGGTTGGCCCGCCGGGCGATAGAACCATTAGCGCACTGGTGGTGCGTACTGAATGCCGCCGTTGTTCCACAGGGCGTTCAGGCCACGGTCGATTTCCAGCGGAGTGCTCTTGCCGAGGTTTTTCTCGAAGATTTCGCCGTAGTTGCCGACTTGCTTGACGATCTGCACAACCCAGTCTTTCGGCAGTTTCAGGTCTTTGCCGTACTCGCCGTCAGCGCCGAGCATACGGGCCACGTCCGGGTTCTTGGTGGACTTGGCTTCAGCTTCGACGTTCTTCGAAGTGATGCCGGCTTCTTCGGCATTGAGCAGCGCGTAGCCGACCCAACGCACGATCGCCAGCCACTCGTCGTCGCCGTTACGTACGACCGGGCCCAGTGGTTCTTTGGAAATGGTTTCCGGCAGCACCACGTAGTCCTTCGGCGAGGCCAGCTTGCTGCGCTGGGCGAACAGCTGGGACTTGTCGGAGGTCAGCACGTCGCAACGACCGGATTCCAGCGACTTGGCGCTTTCATCGGAGGTGTCGAAGGTGATCGGGGTGTATTTCAGACCGTTGCCACGGAAGTAGTCGGAAACGTTCAGTTCGGTGGTGGTACCGGCCTGGATGCAGATGGTCGCGCCGTCGAGCTCTTTGGCACTTTTCACGCCCAGCTTGTTGTTCACCAGGAAGCCGATGCCGTCGTAGTAGGTGATGAAGCCCGGGAATTTCAGGCCCATGCCCGCGTCACGGGAACTGGTCATGGTGGTGTTGCGCGACAGGATGTCGATCTCGCCGGATTGCAGCGCGGTGAAGCGCTCCTTGGCGTTCAACTGGCTGAACTTGACCTTGTTGGCGTCGCCGAAAACGGCTGCCGCCACAGCGCGGCAGACGTCAGCATCGATGCCGAGAATCTTGCCGGTCGCATCCGGTACCGAGAAGCCCGGCAGACCGTCGCTCACGCCACACTGCACGAAACCTTTTTTCTGTACCGCATCCAGGGTTGCACCCGCCTGAGCGAACCCGCTGACGCCGAGTACTGCTGCAGCAGTCACGACCGCCAGAGTGGATTTCAACATCTTCATTCAAACCTCCAGTTTTGCTCTTGTTGTGTCGGAGCTTGAGTCCTGTCGCACCCTTTTGAGGCGTTGTTGACCCGTGTTGGCTTTTTTTGGGGTCAACCGACGTAAGACCTTCGCTATGAGTCTAGTAGGAGAAAATCCACATCATGGATCACTCACTTCTCACCAATCGGCCGAACGGGCTGTAGCCCTTTCACGTTCGCTAAGCCCGTTGCGGCCATTGGCGAACATCCATCACCGGATTCGTTGCTATCCCATCGCGCGACTGACACTGATAGTGTTACCGCCGCGCAACGGATGCTTCGTACGCAAAGCTCCATAGCAAACGCCGTACCACACCGCTTGCGAAAGTGATTGCGCGACACGTCAATAGCTAAACTTGTAACCTTGCGACATCTTGTTAACGGATCAACCGGGCGCGCACTTCAATCACGCACTCATTGTGAGCGCCCGCACATTTTTGGAGCAGACATGACCGAGCCCTTGATTCTTCAGCCTGTTAAGCCCGCAGACGCCTGCGTGATCTGGCTGCACGGCCTCGGCGCCGACCGCTACGACTTCCTGCCGGTGGCCGAGGCGTTGCAGGAAAGTCTGTTGAGCACGCGCTTTGTGCTGCCGCAGGCACCGACCCGTCCAGTGACGATAAATGGCGGATATGCCATGCCCAGCTGGTATGACATCAAGGCCATGAGCCCGGCCCGGGCGATCGATCGCGACGAACTGGAGGCGTCGGCAGAGCGCATCATCGAGCTGATCGAAAACCAGCGCGCCAGCGGAATAGACGCCTCGCGGATTTTCCTTGCCGGGTTTTCGCAAGGCGGCGCGGTGGTATTGCATACCGCGTTTCTTAAATGGCAGGGACCGCTGGGTGGGGTGCTGGCGTTGTCGACGTACGCACCGACATTCAGCGAAGAACTGGAGTTATCCGCCAGTCAGCAGCGTATTCCGGTGCTGTGTCTGCACGGGCAGTTCGATGGCGTGGTGCAGAACTCGATGGGGCGCACTGCCTATGAGCATTTGGTGAAGCATGGTGTCACCGTGACATGGCAGGAATACCCAATGGAGCACGAAGTGTTACCTGAAGAGATCCGCGACGTCGGCGTCTGGCTGAGCGAACGCCTGCGCTGATTTGCGAGCAATGTCCGCCCATTGATCCCTCCTACTACGCCGCGCCCGATTCTTGCATTACACTGGCCGGCGTACATTCCTTAACCAACTGATGAGATGACCGTGCTCAAAGCACTCAAGAAGATGTTCGGTAAAAGCGAGGCTGAGCAGCTCGCGCCAGTTCCCAGTGCGCCGTCGCACGCCCCCGGTCATCGCACCGATGCCCCGCAGGCCGACCGCCCCGCTCCCGCAGCCGCACCGAAGCCAGAAGAAATACCCGCTGCGCCAGCGCCAATTGCCGTAGAGCCTGCACCCAGCGAAGCGCCGAAACCGGCCAGGCCACGTCGCGAACCGAAGCCCAAGGCACCGGTCATTCCATGGAAACTCGAAGACTTCGTCGTCGAGCCGCAGGAAGGCAAAACCCGCTTTCACGATTTCAAGCTTGCTCCGGAACTGATGCACGCCATCCAGGACCTGGGCTTTCCGTACTGCACGCCGATCCAGGCGCAGGTGCTGGGTTTCACCCTCGCCGGCAAAGACGCCATTGGCCGCGCGCAGACCGGCACCGGCAAGACCGCCGCGTTCCTGATCTCGATCATCACCCAGTTGCTGCAGACTCCGCCGCCGAAAGAGCGCTACATGGGCGAACCGCGCGCGCTGATCATCGCGCCGACCCGTGAGCTGGTGGTGCAGATCGCCAAGGACGCCGCTGACCTGACCAAGTACACCGGCCTCAACGTCATGACCTTCGTCGGTGGCATGGACTTCGACAAACAGCTCAAGCACCTCGAAGCACGTCATTGCGACATCCTCGTCGCCACGCCGGGCCGCCTGCTCGACTTCAACCAGCGCGGCGACGTGCATCTGGACATGGTTGAAGTAATGGTCCTGGACGAAGCCGACCGCATGCTCGACATGGGTTTCATCCCACAGGTACGGCAGATCATTCGCCAGACCCCGCCGAAGTCCGAACGCCAGACTTTGCTGTTCTCCGCAACCTTCACCGAAGACGTGATGAATCTGGCCAAGCAATGGACCACCGACCCGGCCATCGTCGAAATCGAAATCACCAACGTCGCCAACGAGAACGTCGAGCAGCACATCTACGCCGTGGCCGCTGCCGACAAATACAAACTGCTCTATAACCTCGTCAACGACAACGGTTGGGAGCGGGTCATCGTGTTTGCCAACCGCAAGGACGAAGTACGCCGCATCGAAGAGCGCCTGGTGCGTGACGGCATCAACGCCGCGCAGCTGTCCGGCGACGTACCGCAGCACAAGCGCATCAAGACTCTGGAAGGTTTCCGCGAAGGCAAGATTCGCGTGCTGGTCGCCACCGATGTTGCCGGTCGCGGCATTCACATCGACGGCATCAGCCACGTGATCAACTTCACCCTGCCGGAAGTGCCGGACGACTACGTGCACCGTATCGGCCGTACCGGTCGCGCCGGCGCTGACGGTGTGTCGATCAGCTTCGCTGGCGAGGACGACTCCTATCAGTTGCCGTCCATCGAAGAAAAACTCGGTCGCAAGATCAGCTGCGAAACGCCGCCGACGCATCTGCTGCGCGCAGTTGAGCGCAAGCGCCCGCAGTAAGCGTCACGAAATGAAAAAGCGCAGCCGGAAACGGACTGCGCTTTTTTTATGCCCGATGGTTGCTCGCCAGAACTAAAAGTCCATAATGGAAAAATAAGTTTAGTTTCGGAGCGCGAAATGTCCAGTACGCCTTATGTGATCGATCAAGCCCAGGCCCATGAGCTATTGGCGCGTATCGATGTTCCGCAAATCCTGCGCAAGCTGTTCCGGGATCTGGCGGCCGGTAACGCCGTGCAGCCGGCGCAGCAATGGGTCGAGTTCCCCAAGGGCGCAGGCGACTTCATCAATTATCTGGGCGTGCTGGCTGAGGACGGCGTATACGGAGTGAAGACTTCGCCGTACATCGTTCGTGAGCAGGGTGCGCTGGTGACGGCGTGGACCCTGCTGATGTCGATGAAAACCGGCCAGCCGCTGCTGCTCTGTGATGCCGGCGAACTGACCACCGCGCGCACCGCCGCGACCACGGCAGTGGCGGTCGACGCCCTCGCCCCGTTGGACGCCCAGCGACTGGCAATCATCGGCAGCGGCAAGGTCGCTCAGGCGCATCTGCATTACGCCAAGGCGCTGCGCGACTGGCAGAGCATCAGCCTGTATTCGCCATCGCTGCTGGAAGATGTGGAAACACAGACTGTGTTGAAGTCCATCGCGCCGTCACTGAAGATTGCCGACAGCCGCGAGACCGCCATCTCCAATGCTGACGTGATCATGCTCTGCACCTCGTCTGCCGGGCCGGTGATCGATCCGGCGCAACTGCACAAACCGGCGCTGATCACCTCGATCAGCACCAACGCCCCGCGCGCCCATGAAGTACCGCCGCAAAGCCTCAACGACATGCAGGTGTTCTGCGACTATCGTCAGACCACGCCGGGTTCGGCAGGTGAGATGCTGATTGCCGCCGAACAGCATGGCTGGAGCAAGGATTCGATTGTCGGCGACCTCGCCGACTTGCTCAGCGAAAAAGTGCAGCGCCCGGGTTACGACCGTCACGTGTTTTTCCGTTCAATCGGCTTGGGCCTGGAAGACATTGCCCTCGCCAATGCGGTTTATCACTTAACCCACTAACGCCAAAAATCCCCTGTGGGAGCGAGCCTGCTCGCGAATGCGGACTGACATTCACCGAAGCTGTCGCCTGATACCCCGCATAGCGAGCAGGCTCGCG
>NZ_JASCPT010000250.1:0-1983 GCF_029959775.1 Pseudomonas sp. PS01270
GCTCGCGAAAGCGGTCGATCATTCAACATTTGCATCGACTGACATGACGCCTTCGCGAGCAGGCTCGCTCCCACAGGGAACACCTGTGCATTGGAGGAATGATGAGTAACGAGAAGTATGAAAAAGGTCTGAAAATCCGCACCCAGGTATTGGGCGAAGCCTACGTGCAGCGCTCGATCGAGAACGCCGACGACTTCACCCGCCCGCTGCAGGAAATGGTCACTGAATACTGCTGGGGCCATGTCTGGGGGCGTGAGGGTCTGTCGCTCAAGGAGCGCAGCATGATCAACCTGGCGATGATCTCGGCGCTCAACCGCCCGCATGAACTCAAGCTGCATGTGCGTGGCGCCTTGCGTAACGGCCTGAGTCGTGAGCAAATACGCGAAATTCTGCTTCAGGTCGGCATTTATTGCGGCGTTCCGGCGGCCGTGGACAGTTTCCGGCTGGCCCGTGAAGCCTTTGCCGAAGCCGACGCCGAGGCCTCCAGTTAACCCTCGGCTGTTTTGATGCCCGTCTGGCATGGACAGCCAAGCTCAAGAGCGGACCCCATGAAACGCCAGCCACTCGACGACAGCTTCAAGGTCAATCGCAACCCCGTTACCCTGCGCGAAATCGTGCTGGACAAACTGCGTAGCGCGATCATGAATTTCCAGCTCATGCCAGGTGATCGTCTGGTCGAACGCGACCTGTGCGATCGTCTCGGCGTCAGCCGCACTTCGGTGCGCGAAGCTTTGCGTCACCTTGAATCCGAAGGTCTCGTCGAATTCGCAGATGCCAAAGGCCCGCGCGTAGCCATCATCACCCTCGACGACGCCGTCGATATCTACGAACTGCGTTGTGTGCTCGAAGGCCTGATCGTGCAACTGTTCACCCTGCGCGCCAAAGCCAAGGACATCAAAGCCCTGGAAAAAGCCCTCGATGACAACCGCAAGGCGTTGAAGGACGGCGAGCTGCAACAGGTGATCGACTCGGTGCAGGGCTTCTACGACGTGCTGCTCGAAGGCTCGGGC
Source organism: Pseudomonas sp. PS01270 (assembly GCF_029959775.1). Classification (NCBI taxonomy): domain Bacteria; kingdom Pseudomonadati; phylum Pseudomonadota; class Gammaproteobacteria; order Pseudomonadales; family Pseudomonadaceae; genus Pseudomonas; species Pseudomonas sp. PS01270. Next base: position 1,011 of record NZ_JASCPT010000250.1, read on the forward strand.
AACCATGTCGCCGCCACCCAATTGCGCCAGTTGCAGGCGCGCATCAGCTATCTGCGCGCGACCTCGGTGTCCCAGGAAAACCGACGCGGCGCGAGTAATCACGAGATGGAAAAAATGGTCGAGGCGATCAAGAGCGGTGATCCGCTGGCGGCGCATCAGGCGTGTGTCGATCACGTCCGCGCGGCGGCTGCCGTGGCCCTCGATTACCTCAAGCGCAAACAGGAAGAGACCGGCGTCGCCGTCAAAGGCACCCCGGCGATCACCCTGCCGATCGCGCTGAAAGAACCTCGCATAGGTCAATGACATGTTCAGCCCGAGCTTTTGCCCGAAATGCGGTGGCCCTGACCTCGGTCAGCAGACGCCGCCGGGCGATACGCACGAGCGCCTGATGTGCCGCGGCTGCGGCTATATCCACTACGTCAATCCGAAGATCATTGCCGGCTGCATCATCGAGCAGGACGGCAAATACCTCTTGTGCCAACGGGCGATTCCCCCGCGCCCCGGCACCTGGACGCTGCCGGCCGGTTTCATGGAAAGCTTTGAGACCACCGAGCAGGCGGCGCTGCGCGAAGTCTGGGAAGAAAGCGGCGTGCGCGCGGAAATCGTCTCGCCGTATTCGATCTTCAGCGTGCCGAAGATCAGCGAGGTGTACATCATCTTCCGCGCCATCGCCCTGGAGATCACCGGGCAGTACGGGCCGGAGACCATGGATTACAAGTTCTTCGCCCCTGAAGAGATTCCGTGGGAGCAGATCTACTACCCGGCGATCCGGCAGATTCTCGAGCGCTATATCGAAGAGCGCCAAGCGGGGGTTTACGGGATTTACATGGGTAATGATGACAGCGGCAAAATTCACTTCATGCGCTAAAAATCACCTTCCCACTGATCGTTCCCACGCTCCGCGTGGGAATGCCTCTACGGACGCTCCGCGTTCGGCTCTGGATGGGACGCAGAGCGTCCCGGGCTGCATTCC
>NZ_JASCPT010000252.1:0-1902 GCF_029959775.1 Pseudomonas sp. PS01270
AAGGGGGCGTGCCATTCGAACCCACGGTGACTGACATTCCGCTTTCGCGAGCAAGCTCGCTCCCACACTGGCTGAGTGCCCAGTAGATTGCGGTTATTAGACGATTGTCGACAATACCTATTTATCCTTTGACTGATGCGGTCTTATTGGCTAGTTTTTGCCGCATTGGATTTAAAGGTGTCGACAATCATGCTGGATCAACTCGATCCCCCGGTCATCAGTGGTGACGACTCCGAGACGCTGTCGGAAAACGTCTTCCGCCGTATCCAGGCGGCTATCGTCAAAGGCGAGATCGCCCCGGGCAGCAAGATCTCCGAGCCGGAACTGGCGCGTACTTATGGCATCAGTCGGGGTCCGCTGCGTGAGGCGATCCATCGTCTGGAAGGGCAGCGCCTGCTGGTGCGCGTGCCGCACGTCGGTGCGCGGGTGGTCTCGCTCAGCCATGCCGAATTGATCGAACTCTATGAAATCCGTGAATCCCTCGAAGGCATGGCCTGCCGCCTCGCCGCCGAGCGCATGAGCGTCGCGGAAATCGACGAACTGCGCCGGGTGCTGGAAACCCACGAGCGCGATGCGGCGTTTCAGGCCGGCGTCGGTTACTACCAGCAGGAAGGCGATTTCGACTTTCATTACCGGATCATCCAGGGTAGCGGCAATCGCACGCTGACGCAGATGCTCTGCGGCGAGCTGTATCAACTGGTGCGCATGTACCGCATCCAGTTTTCCACCACGCCGAACCGCCCGCACCAGGCGTTCGCCGAACACCACCGCATTCTCGATGCCATCGCCGACCGTGACGGCGAGCTCGCGGAATTGTTGATGCGCCGCCACATCGGCGCCTCGAAACGCAACATCGCCCGTCACTACGAGGACGGCGCCCACAACAAGACAGCCACTGAACGAGGTGATGCATGACTTCCAACCTGAACACGCCGGGCCAGCGCTTCCGCGATGCGGTCGCCAGCGAGCATCCTTTGCAAGTGGTCGGCGCGATCAACGCCAACCACGCGCTGCTGGCCAAGCGCGCCGGTTTCAAGGCGATCTACCTGTCCGGCGGCGGCGTGGCCGCAGGCTCGCTGGGCGTGCCGGACCTGGGCATCACCGGGCTGGACGACGTGCTCACCGACGTGCGCCGCATCACCGATGTTTGTGACCTGCCGCTGCTGGTGGATGTTGACACCGGTTTTGGCTCGTCGGCCTTCAACGTCGCGCGCACGGTCAAGTCGATGATCAAGTTCGGCGCGGCGGCGATTCACATCGAGGATCAGGTCGGCGCCAAGCGCTGCGGCCATCGCCCGAACAAAGAAATAGTCAGCCAGCAGGAAATGGTCGATCGCATCAAAGCCGCCGTCGATGCCCGTACCGACGACAGCTTCGTGATCATGGCGCGTACCGATGCGCTGGCGGTGGAAGGTCTGGAATCGGCACTCGATCGTGCGGCGGCGTGCATCGAGGCCGGCGCTGACATGATTTTCCCTGAGGCGATTACCGAGCTGGACATGTACAAGCTGTTCGCCAACCGTGTGAAAGCACCGATCCTGGCCAACATCACTGAGTTCGGCGCAACGCCGCTGTACACCACCGAACAACTGGCTGGCGCCGACGTCTCGCTGGTGCTTTACCCGTTGTCGGCGTTCCGTGCGATGAACAAGGCAGCGGAAAACGTCTACACCGCGATCCGCCGCGATGGCACGCAACAGAATGTCATCGACACCATGCAGACTCGCATGGAGCTCTACGATCGTATCGATTACCACACGTTCGAGCAGAAGCTCGATGCGTTGTTTGCACAGAAGAAAGGCTGAACAAAACCCTGTGGGAGCGAGCCTGCTCGCGAAGACGGACTGACATCCAACATTGATGTCGACTGCTCCAGCGCTTTCGCGAGCCGGCTAGCTCCCA
>NZ_JASCPT010000253.1:0-1888 GCF_029959775.1 Pseudomonas sp. PS01270
GAGCGAGCCTGCTCGCGAATGCGGTGTGTCATTCAATGAAGCGCTGTCTGACGGAACGCTTTCGCGAGCAGGCTCGCTCCCACAATGGGACGGTGGTTACTTCAAGTGTTGCTTCAGTTCTTCAGACGCCTGCAACATCGCCGAACGCACCGCCGGTACCTGGCTGACCACGTTGAGCAAGCCGTAATCATGGATCATGCCGTTGTAGCGCACCGACGTTACCGGTACTCCGGCCTCATCGAGTTTGCGCGCATAGGCTTCGCCTTCGTCACGCAACACGTCGGCGCTGGCAGTCTGCACCAGTGCAGGCGGCAGGCCTTTGAGCTGTGCGGTAGTAGCGCGCAGCGGTGAAGCGTAGATCTCGTTGCGCTGTTTGGCGTCGGTGGTGTAGTTGTCCCAGAACCACTTCATCATGTTGCGGGTGAGGAAGTGCCCTTCGGCGTACTGATTGTACGAACCGGTGTCGAAGTTGGCATCGGTCACCGGCCACAGCAGTACCTGGAATTTGATCGCCGGGGTGCCCTTGTCCTTGGCCATCAGTGCAACCACTGCGGCCATGTTGCCGCCGACGCTGTTGCCGGCCACGGCCAGGCGCTTGCCGTCGACGTTGATTTCTTTGCCGTGTTCCGCCACCCATTTGGTCGCAGCGTAGGCCTGGTTGATTGCCACCGGGTAATGCGCTTCCGGCGAAGGGGTGTAATTGACGAACACCGCCGCCGCACCCGAACCGACTACCAGATCGCGCACCAGACGTTCGTGAGTCGGGAAGTCCCCCAGCACCCAGCCGCCGCCATGGAAGAACATGAACACCGGCAGCTCACCCTTGACCCCGGCCGGCCGGACGATGGTCAGGCTCAGCGGTTGGCCATCGACCTGGATGGTCTTCTCGCTGACATCGGCTTTGGGCAACGTCAACTTGACCCCGGACTGCGCGCCGACCAGCACGGCGCGGGCATCCTTGGGCGACAGCTGCTCGATCGGCTTGCCGCTGCCTGAATTCAGCGCATCGAGGAATGCCTGGGTGTTGTGTTCGACATCACCGGCGAAAGCGCTGTGTACCGACAGGGCGAGAAGGGTACCGGTCAAGACTTTGCTGAAGGAGTTCATGTTCATTTTTTCCTTGTTCGGGCCGGGGGCTTGGGTGATTACACAGTCACGTGCAGACGGACATCGACGTTGCCACGGGTGGCGTTGGAGTACGGGCAGACCTGGTGAGCGGCGTCGACCAGCGACTGCGCGTCGGCTTGTTCCAGGCCCGGCAGGCTGATGTGCAAATCGATGTCCAGACCGAAACCGCCAGGGATTTGGCCGATGCCGACATGGGCGGTGATCGATGCGTCGTCAGGAATCTTGCGCTTGGTCTGGCTGGCAACGAATTTCAGTGCGCCGATGAAGCAGGCCGAGTAACCGGCAGCGAACAGTTGCTCCGGGTTGGTCGCCGCACCGCCAGCACCGCCGAGTTCTTTCGGGGTGGCCAGTTTGACGTCGAGTACGTTGTCGCTGGAGATCGCACGACCGTCACGGCCGCCAGTGGAAGTTGCGATTGCGGTGTAGAGAGTTTGCATGGTGTGAGCCTCATTGGTTGTGGTTTTGTGCGCTAATTGTTTGCGCGCTAAGTAGGTGTGAAGAGAATGTATAGCGCTAATGTTTAGCGCGCAAGATAAATTTTCGATAAGAAGCGCGTTTTGCTTGAGGGCGACCGATGGAAGGGGAATGTAAGGCTTGATCTAGAGCGCTTGGCGAGGAAATTCAGGTGTGGAAAATATTTTTTGTTGGCGTTGAAAATTAGTGTGGGAGCGGGCTTGCCCGCGAAGACGGAGTGTCAGTCAAAATGATGTCGGCTGACAGGTCGCCATCGCGGGCAAGCCCGCGCCCACAGGGACAGTGT
>NZ_JASCPT010000254.1:0-1887 GCF_029959775.1 Pseudomonas sp. PS01270
TGCGCCAGATGATGGCGCTGATGGGCTGAAACGCCTTTTTTCGTCTGCTGTGAGCACAAAAGCAAACGCCCCGAACAAGTCGGGGCGTTTGCTGGAACCGCCGTCAGTGCGTTTTCACACAGTCTGACTCGGGCCGGTTTTCGGTGATGTTTCATACTCTTAAGAGTTTTTAACACATTCAGGCGGGCACACCGCTGTGGAAGCGGAATTCCTCGTCCGGCGATTCGATCAGTTCCTGCTCGGCCGCACGGACGCGCTCGATCACCTGCGCGACATCCTTGGCATCACCATACTGATAGGCCAGCTTCAAATAACCCTGAAAATGCCGCGCCTCGCTTTTCAGCAAACCGAAATAGAACTTGCCCAGTTCTTCATCCAGATGCGGCACCAATGCTTCAAAGCGTTCGCAACTGCGCGCTTCGATGAAAGCGCCAACCACCAGCGTATCCACCAGTTTCACCGGCTCATGGCTGCGCACCACTTTGCGCAGGCCCGAGGCGTAGCGGCCGGCGTGCAGCTGACGCAGTTCGATCTTGCGCCGCTTCATGATGCGCATGACTTGCTCGTGGTGCACCAGTTCTTCCCGGGCCAGGCGCGACATCATGTTGATCAGGTCGACATGGGCGTGGTACTTGGCAATCAGGCTCAGCGCCGTGCTGGCGGCCTTGAACTCACAGTTCTTGTGATCGATCAGCAGGGTTTCCTGATCGGCCAGTGCCGCCTGGACCCAGGCGTCGGGCGTGCGGCAGCCAAGGAATTCGTGGATTTCGGGAAGGATCATGGGGCTCACGGTAAAAGGTGTTCGAGCGAAGGGCGCCGATTATACCGGCCTGCCCGCAGACCACCAGCGGCGGCTGTTGATATGCATCAAGTCGCAGACGTTCGGGTAGCAACTATAGTTGTGCAACGCCGTGCCTTTTCTTTGCTGGAGACTCCGCTCATGCAAGCCATTCGCAGCATTCTGGTGGTCATCGAACCTGAACATGCAGAAAGCCTGGCGCTCAAGCGCGCCAAGCTGATCGCCGGTGTCACCCAGGCCCATCTGCATCTTCTGGTGTGCGACAAGAAGCATGACCACGCCGGCCTGCTCAGTGTGCTCAAGGCGGCATTGCTCGCCGAAGGGTACAGCGTGACCACCGAACAGGCGTGGAACGAGAGCCTGCACGAAACCATCATCGATGTGCAGCAGGCCGAGGGTTGCGGCCTGGTGATCAAACAGCACTTCCCCGACAGCTCGCTGAAAAAAGCCCTGCTGACCCCGGCCGACTGGAAGCTCCTGCGCCACTGCCCTACCCCGGTGCTGCTGGTAAAAACCGCCGGCTCCTGGAAGGACAAAGTGATTCTGGCTGCGGTCGATGTCGGCAATGCCGACGGTGAGCACCGGCATTTGCACAGCACCATCATCGATCACGGCTATGACATCGCCAGTCTGGCCAAGGCGCATCTGCATGTGATTACCGCGCATCCGTCGCCGATGCTCTCGGCGGCGGACCCGACGTTTCAGCTGAAATCGACCATAGAAGCCAAATACCGCGAGCAGTGCCGGGCGTTTCAGGCGGAGTTCGATGTCGATGACGAGCACCTTCACATCGAGGAAGGCCCGGCAGATGTGCTGATCCCGTTCATGGCGCACAAGCTGCAGGCGGCGGTGACGGTGATTGGCACGGTGGCGCGCAGTGGTCTGTCAGGCGCGTTGATCGGCAATACGGCGGAAGCGGTGCTGGATACGCTGGAAAGCGATGTCCTGGTGCTCAAGCCGCAGGAGGTTGAGGATCATCTGGTGGAATTGACGGCAAAACACTGAGGATTGCCATGCCTGACTGGCACTTTCGCGAGCAGGCTCGCTCCCACATCTGGAATGCATTTCCCTGTGGGAGCGAGCCTGCT
>NZ_JASCPT010000255.1:0-1830 GCF_029959775.1 Pseudomonas sp. PS01270
GGCTCGCTCCCACATTGGACGGTGCAGATCCTGTGGGAGCGAGCCTGCTCGCGAAAGCGTCAGCTTAGGCACCTCATCTATTTGCCTTGGAATGCAGCCTCACGCTTGGCAATAAACGCCGCCATCCCTTCCTTCTGATCCTGCGTCGCAAACGCGGCATGAAACACCCGCCGCTCGAAACGCACGCCTTCGCTCAGGTTGACCTCGAACGCGCGGTTGACGCTCTCCTTGATCATCATCGCAATCGGCAGTGACTTGCCAGCGATCACCGCTGCAACTTTCAGCGCCTCATCAAGCAGCTCATCGCTCGGCACGATGCGCGCGACGATGCCGCAGCGCTCGGCTTCTACCGCGTCGATCATGCGCCCGCTCAGGCACATTTCCATGGCTTTGGCTTTGCCCACGGCGCGGGTCAGGCGCTGGGTGCCGCCCATGCCCGGCAGTACGCCGAGGTTGATTTCCGGCTGGCCGAATCTGGCGTTGTCGCCCGCCAGGATGAAGTCGCACATCAGCGCCAGTTCACAGCCGCCGCCGAGGGCAAAGCCGTTGACCGCTGCGATGATTGGCTTGCGTCGGTTGGCCACTCGATCGCTGTCGCTGAACAGATCGTCCATGTAGATCTGCGGATAGGTCAGCTCAGCCATTTCCTTGATGTCGGCGCCGGCAGCGAAAGCTTTTTTCGAACCGGTGAGGACGATGCAGCCAATGTGCGCATCGGCTTCCAGCGTATCGAGGGCGTGGTTCACTTCGCTGACCAGTTGCGCGTTCAACGCGTTCAGTGCCTGCGGCCGGTTGAGGGTGATCAGGCCGACGCGGTCGCGGGTTTCCAGCAGAATCGTTTCGTAAGTCATGAATAAAATTCCTTGTCAGAGATTGCGCGAAATGACCATGCGCTGAATGTCGCTGGTGCCTTCGTAGATCTGGCAGACGCGCACGTCGCGGTAGATGCGTTCCAGCGGGAAGTCGTTGAGGTAACCGTAACCGCCGAGGGTTTGCAAGGCCATGGAACAGACCTTCTCGGCCATTTCCGAGGCGAACAGCTTGGCCATCGACGCCTCGACCAGCGCCGGTTGGCCGCTGTCGCGCAAGGCTGCGGCGTAATGCACCATCTGCCGGGCGACGGCAATTTGCGTGGCCATGTCCGCCAGGCGGAACGCCACGGCCTGATGCTCGATGATCGGCTTGCCGAAGGTGTCACGCTCGCGGGCGTAATCACGCGCGGCCTCGAACGCAGCGCGGGCCATGCCGACGGCTTGTGAGGCGATACCGACGCGGCCGCCTTCGAGGTTGGCCAAGGCGATCTTGTAGCCCTCGCCCTCCTCGCCAAGGCGGTTGGCGACCGGCACTTTCACATCTTCGAAGAGGATCTGGCAGGTGTCGGACGCGTGCTGGCCGAGTTTGTCTTCGACGCGCGCGACTTTGTAGCCGGGCGAGTCGGTCGGCACGATAAACGCGCTGATCCCGCGTTTGCCGGCGCTCGGGTCAGTCACGGCAAACACGATCACGATGCCGGCGTTCTGCCCGGAGGTGATGAACTGTTTGCAGCCGTTCAAAACGTAGTGATCGCCTTCCAGCCGCGCGCGGGTTTTCAGGCTGCTGGCATCGGAACCGGCCTGCGGTTCGGTCAGCGCGAAGGCGCCGAGCATGGCGCCGCTGGCCAATGGTTTGAGGAAGCGCTCGCGCTGGTCGTCATTGCCGAACTTGAGAATCGGCACGCAGCCGACCGAGTTGTGCACGCTCATGATCGTCGAGCACGCACCGTCGCCGGCGGCGATTTCTTCCAGGGCCATGGCGTAGGCCAGGTAGCCGGTGTCACAGCCGCCCCACTGC
>NZ_JASCPT010000256.1:0-1745 GCF_029959775.1 Pseudomonas sp. PS01270
GCAAATTGCTTGGGTGTTATATGGTCAAGCCTCACGGGCAATTAGTATTGGTTAGCTCAACGCCTCACAGCGCTTACACACCCAACCTATCAACGTCGTAGTCTTCGACGGCCCTTCAGGGAACTCAAGGTTCCAGTGAGATCTCATCTTGAGGCAAGTTTCCCGCTTAGATGCTTTCAGCGGTTATCTTTCCCGAACATAGCTACCCGGCAATGCCACTGGCGTGACAACCGGAACACCAGAGGTTCGTCCACTCCGGTCCTCTCGTACTAGGAGCAGCCCCTCTCAAATCTCAAACGTCCACGGCAGATAGGGACCGAACTGTCTCACGACGTTCTAAACCCAGCTCGCGTACCACTTTAAATGGCGAACAGCCATACCCTTGGGACCGGCTTCAGCCCCAGGATGTGATGAGCCGACATCGAGGTGCCAAACACCGCCGTCGATATGAACTCTTGGGCGGTATCAGCCTGTTATCCCCGGAGTACCTTTTATCCGTTGAGCGATGGCCCTTCCATACAGAACCACCGGATCACTAAGACCTACTTTCGTACCTGCTCGACGTGTCTGTCTCGCAGTCAAGCGCGCTTTTGCCTTTATACTCTACGACCGATTTCCGACCGGTCTGAGCGCACCTTCGTACTCCTCCGTTACTCTTTAGGAGGAGACCGCCCCAGTCAAACTACCCACCATACACTGTCCTCGATCCGGATAACGGACCTGAGTTAGAACCTCAAAGTTGCCAGGGTGGTATTTCAAGGATGGCTCCACGCGAACTGGCGTCCACGCTTCAAAGCCTCCCACCTATCCTACACAAGCAAATTCAAAGTCCAGTGCAAAGCTATAGTAAAGGTTCACGGGGTCTTTCCGTCTAGCCGCGGATACACTGCATCTTCACAGCGATTTCAATTTCACTGAGTCTCGGGTGGAGACAGCGCCGCCATCGTTACGCCATTCGTGCAGGTCGGAACTTACCCGACAAGGAATTTCGCTACCTTAGGACCGTTATAGTTACGGCCGCCGTTTACCGGGGCTTCGATCAAGAGCTTCGCGTTAGCTAACCCCATCAATTAACCTTCCGGCACCGGGCAGGCGTCACACCCTATACGTCCACTTTCGTGTTTGCAGAGTGCTGTGTTTTTAATAAACAGTCGCAGCGGCCTGGTATCTTCGACCGGCATGAGCTTACGGAGCAAGTCCTTCACCCTCACCGGCGCACCTTCTCCCGAAGTTACGGTGCCATTTTGCCTAGTTCCTTCACCCGAGTTCTCTCAAGCGCCTTGGTATTCTCTACCCAACCACCTGTGTCGGTTTGGGGTACGGTTCCTGGTTACCTGAAGCTTAGAAGCTTTTCTTGGAAGCATGGCATCAACCACTTCGTCACCCAAAGGGTAACTCGTCATCAGCTCTCGGCCTTAAGATCCCGGATTTACCTAAGATCTCAGCCTACCACCTTAAACTTGGACAACCAACGCCAAGCTGGCCTAGCCTTCTCCGTCCCTCCATCGCAATAACCAGAAGTACAGGAATATTAACCTGTTTTCCATCGACTACGCTTTTCAGCCTCGCCTTAGGGACCGACTAACCCTGCGTCGATTAACGTTGCGCAGGAAACCTTGGTCTTTCGGCGTGGGTGTTTTTCACACCCATTGTCGTTACTCATGTCAGCATTCGCACTTCTGATACCTCCAGCAAGCTTCTCAACTCACCTTCACAGGCTTACAGAACGCTCCTCTACCGCATCA
>NZ_JASCPT010000257.1:0-1732 GCF_029959775.1 Pseudomonas sp. PS01270
GGCGTAGTGTCAGCCCACTCAGATAACGCTGACACACCGCATTCGCGAGCAAGCTCGCTCCCACTAGTGCTCATTTCAAGACAAAACCTGTACGCATCCGACAGAACATGTCCGCTGCGTGCCCCTTCCCTGCGTTCCCCCCGCCAAACCCCAGTGCAAAAAAGTATCAACAAAAGTGCTAGGGATGATTTGTCAGCCCCGCCGTGGAAGGCTGTAATCAGCGCAGATTCTTCCTGCATTCGGAAGACACAAAAACAATAACTGTCCTTCTGCCCCGTTGGGTGTCAGAAAAGGAGTGCACGATGCAACCCACTGCAAAAGCTCTGCTCGCTCTCACCTGCATGACCCTCAGCAGCGTCAGCCTTGGCGCCCAGACCCTGACCATCGCCACCGTCAACAACAGCGACATGATCCGCATGCAAAAACTCTCGAAAACCTTCGAGAGCGAGCATCCGGACATCAAGCTCAATTGGGTGGTGCTGGAAGAAAACGTTCTGCGTCAGCGCCTGACCACCGACATCGCCACTCAGGGCGGCCAGTTCGACGTATTGACCATCGGCATGTACGAAGCCGCACTCTGGGGCGGCAAGGGTTGGCTGGAGCCGATGAAGGACCTGCCGGCCAGTTACGCCCTCGACGATGTCTTTCCGTCGGTGCGCGAAGGCCTGTCGGTGAAGGGTTCGCTGTATGCGCTGCCGTTTTACGCGGAGAGTTCGATCACCTATTACCGCACCGACCTGTTCAAGGCAGCCGGGCTGACCATGCCGGAGCGTCCGACCTGGGAAGAGATCGCCGGGTTTGCCGAAAAGCTCACCCAGAAAGACAAAGAGCAATACGGCATCTGCCTGCGCGGCAAGGCCGGTTGGGGCGAGAACATGGCGCTTGTCACCACGGTCGCCAATGCCTACGGCGCGCGCTGGTTCGATGAGCAGTGGAAACCGGAATTCAGCGGCCCGGAATGGAAAAACGCGCTGAATTTCTACGTCAACACCATGAAGAAATCCGGCCCGCCAGGCGCGTCGAGCAACGGTTTCAACGAAAACCTCGCCCTGTTCAACAGCGGCAAATGCGCGATCTGGGTCGACGCCAGCGTCGCCGGCTCGTTCGTCACCGACAAGACCCAGAGCAAGGTCGCCGATAGCGTCGGTTTCACCTTCGCTCCGCATCAGGTCACGGATAAAGGCTCGGCGTGGCTGTATTCGTGGGCGCTGGCGATTCCGACCAGCTCCAAGGCCAAGGACGCAGCAAAAACCTTCAGCGCCTGGGCCACGTCCAAAGAGTACGGCGAACTGGTTGCCAAGACCGATGGCATCGCCAACGTGCCGCCGGGCACCCGCGCTTCGACCTACAGCGACGCGTACATGAACGCCGCGCCGTTTGCCAAGGTGACGCTGGAATCGCTGAAAGCCGCTGATCCGAGCAAACCGACGCTGAAACCGGTGCCGTACATCGGCATTCAATTGGTGACCATTCCTGAATTCCAGGCAGTGGGTACCCAGGTCGGCAAGCTGTTCTCGGCGGCGCTGATCGGCCAGACCACGGTGGATCAGGCGCTGGCGGCGGCGCAGCAGACCACGGAGCGAGAGATGAAGCGCGCGGGTTATCCCAAGTAAGCGCTGAACGACTTGCTCCTGCCTCTGTGGGAGCGAGCCTGCTCGCGAAGGCGTCGTGTCAGCCAACACACATGACACTGATCCGGCGCTTTCGCGAGCAGGCTCGCTCCCACATGGGG
>NZ_JASCPT010000258.1:0-1662 GCF_029959775.1 Pseudomonas sp. PS01270
AAGGCCCGAAAAAAGCCTGCCCGTTCTACTACCAACTCGACCACCTCGGCACCCCACAGGAACTCACCGACTACAGCGGCGAAATCGTCTGGTCCGCGCAATACGACGCCTACGGCAAAGTCGCCGCCGTCACCCTCGCTGGCGAGGATTACCTCGACCAACCGCTGCGGTTTCAGGGGCAGTATTTCGATGTTGAAAGCGGCCTGCATTACAACCGCCATCGGTATTACGACCCGAGATTGGGGCGGTATCTGACGCCGGACCCGGTGAAGCTCGCGGGTGGGTTGAACCAGTACCAGTACGTGCCGAATCCGACGGGGTGGGTGGATCCGTTGGGGTTGACGTCCAATTGCCCACCGCCGAATAAGCCTGGGTGTGAGGTTCCGGGGGCAAGTGATGGGGTTAAGGTTGATGATGGGGAGCCGGATGTACCGGGATTGATCCACGGTGTGGACGCAAGATCTTTGAAGCGAACGCACGCAATCTCGGGGAAAAAATCAACTAAATCGGTTGAAGCAATGGCGAGCAACATGCGCAGCGGCGGATATAATATTCGCTTCCCCATCCATGTGGCTGAGCATGAAGGTACGCTATATATTTTAGATGGGCATCATCGTGCAGCGGCTGCGAGACAAACAGCAACGCCAATAATCATGAAACTGATCACAAATATAAAAGAACATAAAAGTAATTTTGAAACGATAGAAGACGTAATTGAGTCTGCTGAAAATGTTGGGTTTGATCGACTGGAGCCTCAGCGAAGACGATGAATGACTATAACGATACAACGCTCGAAGATCTCATCAAAGACTTTCTTAGTAAAGTGCAAAAAGGAACAACGCTATTACAAGAAAAATTTGGCACTCGAAACATCCTAAGACTTTGGAGGAGCGGCCAAATAGAACGTTGCGGAGAAGTCAACGATGGCGTCGAATATGAATTACATGGCATAGGCTGTGCTATTCATTTTCCCAATGAATCAGTGGATTTCGATTACGGCTCGAATAACAGGATCGATGGTTTTGACGAGTGGCGCCTTTACATGTACGCGACGGACCGGCCTTTAAAATATAAAAAATACACTGACATGAAATTTCTTGAGAGTGAGTTCAAGACCTATATAGATGCAGGCAGAATCGAAAAAATGTCGCCCTCCGATGACCTCTATGTATTTATCGACTCAACCGAAAATGACTGAACAAAGATACGTGGGGGCCTGATAGCTCAGGCCCTTTAAATCAGTATTCAAAATCTCATTCATCACGAACATTCTCACTGCTCATCCCCATCCTCCTCATACTCCATATCCGCCTCATCCGCATCATTCAACGGCACCGGCGCATCATCCGTCACCGCTCCAGGATCTTCACTGCCCGGATCATTGATAAACGGCAGCCCGTTCGGGCCCTTCTCTTCTTTGCCTTCGGTTTCAGGAGTCATGGCGAACCTCGTGATCTATGGGGTGTATGAAGTTCGAAAAGCCCTACGGCCAATCGTTCCTCTTTCTGACTGCCAGACACGAAAAACCCGGCGCCAGCAGACTGTGTGAAAACGCACTGACGGCGGTTCCAGCAAACGCCCCGACTTGTTCGGGGCGTTTGCTTTTGTGCTCACAGCAGACGAAAAAAGGCGTTTCAGCCCATCAGCGCCATCATCTGGCGC
>NZ_JASCPT010000259.1:0-1662 GCF_029959775.1 Pseudomonas sp. PS01270
GCGGAGTATCAGTCAGCAAATATGTTGAATGTGCTGACGCTTTCGCGAGCAAGCTCGCTCCCACAGGGGGCTATGGCGCACTCAAGGCAACTACAAAGATCGACAGGGAGTCATCAATGTCATTCACTGAACCCGCAGGACGCCCGGGCCCCGCTGATTATCAAACGCCCCAAACCCGCCCCGAACCCCGGCTAAACCAGGCTGCGGCCATCGACAGCGAAGTCGCCCAATACTTCCTCGTCAGCGCCCGCTGCGGCTGCTTCATGCAAGCCGCGCGCAGCCTCAACGTGCGCTCGACCCTGTTGCGCAAACAACTCGCGCAACTCGAACAACAACTGCAACACAGCCTGTTCAGCTTCCAGGGCAGCGCCCTCAGCCTGACCCGCGAAGGTCAACAGTTGCAGGCCCGACTCAGCACCCTGGCCCACCAACGCAAACTCCCGGTCATCGAACAACCGCTGATCCGCCTCGCCATCGCCGAATCCATCCTCCACGACATCCTCGGCCGCGACCTCATCGCACTGCTGCGGCGCAACGCCAGCCTGCGCCTGGAAATCATCGCCCTCGACAGCGAACTGGCCTTGCGTGCGGTCAGCGCCGACATTGTCCTCTGGCTCGCCTCCGGCGAAGCTCCAAACCTTGGTCCCACCTTCGCCACCAGCGCACCGCAATACCTCGCGCGAATTGAATATCTGCCGCACATTGCCAAGCGCTATTCGCGGGTGACAGCGCGACCGGAAACGCCGGATGATCTGGCGGACTTTATGCTGGTGCAGTGGCAGCATGATCGACAGGTTGAGAGTTTTCGGCCGTGGAATGAGTTGGTGGAGGAGAGGTTGGCTGGGGTGGTGCAGATGCAGTCTTATGAATTGATGCTGGAGATGATCCGGTGCAGCGCTTGCATCGGATTGCTGCCGGCATACATGAGCCGCTTCGACCGTGGCCTCATCGCACTGCCCGGATTATTCGCCGAACCGATGCAGCTACACGCGTGGCTTGCCGTCAACACCGACTCGCAAAACTCCACCGAAATCCAAGCCCTCACCGACCTCATCCAGCAAACCTTCAACGAACGCCACGAATGGTTCCAGCCTTGACCCGCCCCCATGTAGGAGTGAGCCTGCTCGCGAAAGCAATCCGCCAGTCGAAGCCGCAGTGACTGACAAACCGCATTCGCGAGCAGGCTCGCTCCCACAAGAATCTTCATTGCTTACGCCGTTGATCGTTCCCACGCTCCGCGTGGGAATGCAGCCCGGGACGCTCTGCGTCCCCCCAGAGCTGGAACGCGGAGCGTCCCTTGAGGCATTCCCACGCAGAGCGTGGGAACGATCATCAACTGCGCCCGTACCGCATCAACAGTGGGAGCGAGCCTGCTCGCGAAAGCAATCCGCCAGTCTAAGCCACAGTGACTGACAAACCGCATTCGTGAGCAGGCTCGCTCCCACAAGAATCTTCATTGCTTACGCCGTTGATCGTTCCCACGCTCCGCGTGGGAATGCAGCCTGGGACGCTCTGCGTCCCCCCAGAGCTGGAACGCGGAACGTCCCTTGAGGCATTACCACGCAGAGCGTGGGAACGATCATCAACTGCACCCGTACCGCATCAACAGTGGGAGCGAGCCTGCTCGCGAAAGCAATCCGCCAGTCGAAGCCACAGTGACTG
>NZ_JASCPT010000025.1:0-53248 GCF_029959775.1 Pseudomonas sp. PS01270
GAGCGAGCCTGCTCGCGAAGGCGGTGTGACTGCCGAAACTGATCTCGAACGAGACGACGCTTTCGCGAGCAGGCTCGCTCCCACAGTGACCGCGTATTACCAGATTTCGCGGCTGTCGCAATAAAGCTTTATCATGGCCGCAGTTTCGCTGATCGAGTCCATCATGAAGTTCGCCATCGCGCTGTTTTCCGCCGCCCATGCGCCCTCCTCGCGCCGTGCCTTGCTGTTTGCCCAGGCCGCGCTGGCCGGCGGCCATGAGATTGTCCGGCTGTTCTTCTATCAGGACGGCGTGTTCAACGCCTCCGATGCTGTGGTGACGCCGCAGGATGAACAGGATTTGCCCAAGCAATGGCGCGCCTTCATCAACGAAAAGCAACTGGATGGGGTGGTCTGCATCGCCGCCGCTCTGCGCCGTGGTGTGTTGAACGAAGAAGAAGCCAAGCGTTACCAGCGTGAAGCGATTTCGCTCAGCGCGCCGTGGGAATTGTCCGGTCTGGGTCAGTTGCACGACGCCGTGCAGGACGCTGATCGGCTCATCTGTTTCGGAGGCGCTTGAACATGGCCAAATCGCTGTTGATCATCAGCCGCCAATCGCCGTGGTCCGGCCCCGGTGCGCGGGAAGCGCTGGATATCGTGCTCGCCGGTGGCGCCTTCGATCTGCCGATCGGTTTGCTGTTTCTCGATGACGGCGTGCTGCAATTGGCCGCCGGGCAGAACGCCAGGGCCGTGCAGCAGAAGGACCTCAGCGCCAATCTGCAGGCGCTGCCGATGTTTGGTATCGAAGAGCTGTTCTATTGCGCCGAAAGCGCCAATGCTCGCGGTCTTGGCAACCTGTCGCTGGACGAGGCGCAGCCGCTTGCTGCTGACCACATCACCGCCCTTATTGACCGTTACGATCAGGTGATCACCCTCTGATGTCGACTTTGCATGTGTTGTCTCATTCCCCGTTCGCCGACGATCGTCTGAGCAGTTGCCTGCGCCTGCTCGGCAGCGCCGATGCGGTATTGTTGTCCGGCGATGCGGTGTATGCGCTGCAACCGGACACTGTGCCGTTCTCAACCCTTCAAGAGCGAGCAATCAGACTGTTTGTATTGATTGAGGACGCACAGGCGCGTGCGATCGAGATTCCAGACTGGGCCGAGGCCATCGACTACCCGGCGTTTGTCGAACTGTCGATCCATCACGCCAAGGTCAACAGCTGGCTATGAATTCAATGACCGTCGGCGCCCGCGCCATCGAACTGGACAAGGATGGCTTTCTCGTTGACCTCAGCGACTGGTCGGCTGAAGTCGCCAGCGCCCTCGCCGCCGCCGAGGACATCGAGTTGACGCCCGAACACTGGGAAGTCCTTGAGCTTCTGCGTAGCTTCTACGCCGAATTCCAGCTATCGCCGGCCACGCGTCCGCTGATCAAGTACACCGCGTTGAAACTCGGCGCGGACAAAGGCAACAGCCTGCACCTGAACCGACTGTTCAAAGGCACCCCTGCCAAACTCGCCGCGAAATTGGCGGGCCTGCCCAAACCGACGAATTGCCTATGAACGACTTTCCAGCTTTGACCCTCGAAACGCCTGCCGAGCATCCGTTCGCGCAATTCGTGCGCATTCTCGGCAAGGGCAAGCGCGGCGCTCGCGACCTGACGCGCGAGGAAGCCCGCGCGGCCATGGGCATGGTGCTCGATGACAAGGTCGAAGATACGCAACTGGGTGCCTTCCTGATGTTGCTGCGGCACAAGGAAGAAAGTGCCGAGGAAATGGCCGGTTTCACCGAAGCCCTGCGCGCACGCTTGCACGCGCCCGCATTGAATGTCGACCTGGACTGGCCGACCTACGCCGGCAAAAAACGCCACCTGCCGTGGTATCTGCTGGCGGCCAAGTGCCTGGCGCAAAACGGCGTGCGCATCTTCATGCATGGCGGCGGCGCACACACGGCCGGGCGGCTGTACAGCGAACAACTGCTGGGCGAACTGAACATTCCCCTGTGCCGCAATTGGCAGCAGGTCGGCGCGGCACTGGACAACGGCGGCCTGGCGTTTATGCCGCTGGTGGACTGGGCGCCGCAGTTGCAAAAGATGATCGACCTGCGCAATACCTTGGGCCTGCGGTCGCCGATCCACTCGCTGGCGCGGATTCTCAATCCGTTGGGCGCACGCTGCGGCCTGCAAAGCATTTTTCACCCGGGTTACCAGGCGGTGCATCGCGATGCCAGCGGCTTGCTCGGCGACACGGCAATTGTGGTCAAGGGCGATGGCGGTGAAATCGAGATCAACCCCGACGCCACCAGCCACCTTTACGGCACCAGCGGCGGTCAGAGCTGGGATGAAGAATGGCCGCAGCTGTCAGCGCAGCGTCACGTCAAACCCGCCTCGCTGGACATCGAGCACTTGAAAGCCGTGTGGCGTGGCGATGTGGTCGACAGTTACCCGCAAATGGCCTTGATTGCGACCATGGCCCTCGCCCTGCGCGGTCTCGGTCAGAATCGCGAACAGGCCTTCGCAACTGCCGAGCAGTATTGGGCGGCGCGCAACACATCGATCTAACCGATTATTAGCGCCCGATCTTTGCGCTTTTTGTTCGAACTCATCGGAATAGACTCGACTCCAACGAATATTGGTTTTGGGAGTCTTGATCATGGGTTTACTCGTCGACGGCCACTGGCAGGACAAGTGGTACGAAAGCAGCAAGGACGGCGCGTTCCAGCGCGAACAAGCGCAACGCCGCAACTGGGTGACCGCCGATGGTCAGCCAGGCCCCAGCGGTGAAGGCGGTTTCGCCGCCGAAGCCGGACGCTATCACCTCTACGTTTCCCTCGCCTGCCCTTGGGCGCATCGCACGCTGATTCTGCGCAAACTGAAAGGCCTGGAAAGTCTGATCGACGTGTCGGTGGTCAGCTGGCTGATGCTGGAAAACGGCTGGACTTTCGACAAAGCGCTCGGCTCGACCGGCGACAAACTCGATGGCTTCGACTTCATGCACCAGCGGTATACGGCTGATACGCCTGACTACACCGGGCGCGTGACGGTGCCAGTGTTGTGGGACAAGAAACTCAAGCGCATCGTCAGCAATGAATCGGCGGAAATCATCCGCATGTTCAACAGCGCCTTCGACGGGATCACTGGCAACGATCTGGACTTCTACCCGGCGCCGCTACGCAACGAGATCGATGCGCTGAACGAGCGGATCTACCCGGCGGTGAACAACGGTGTCTATCGTGCCGGATTCGCCACTTCGCAGCAGGCCTACGAACAGGCATTCGATGAAGTATTCGCCGAACTGGATCATCTGGAGCAACTGCTGGGTGCCAATCGCTACCTGAGCGGGGAATACCTGACTGAGGCCGACGTGCGCCTGTTTACCACGATGATTCGCTTTGACGCGGTGTATCACGGGCACTTCAAGTGCAACCTGCGGCGGATTGCCGATTACCCGAATCTGTCGAACTGGCTGCGCGAGATGTATCAGTGGCCGGGGATTGCCGAGACGGTGGATTTTCAGCACATCAAGCATCACTACTATGGCAGCCACAAGACGATTAACCCGACAGGGGTTGTGCCGAAGGGGCCGGAGCAGGATTTCACTGTGGCCCATGACCGGGCGCGGCTGAGCGGGAAAGGGGTTTGGCGCCGGGGTTGAAATTCGAGCAGCTCTTAAGGGCGCCATCGCTGGCAAGCCAGCTCCCACAAAGTCTTGTGTAATGCTGAAGATTGCAGCTTTGACACAATACCTGTGGGAGCTGGCTTGCCAGCGATTGGGGCGACGCGGTGTTTAGACCTGCGCCTGCGCCCCTTCGAACCATGCCAGCTTCTCGCGCAGTTGCACCACTTCGCCGACGATCACCAGGGTCGGCGCATGCACTTCATGCTCCGCCACCATTCGCGGCAGATCCGCCAGTGTGCCGGTGAAAACCCGCTGATTGACCGTGGTGCCCTGCTGGATCAACGCCGCCGGGGTATCCGCCGCGCGACCATGCTTGATCAACTGCTCGCAGATGATCGGCAAACCCACCAGGCCCATGTAGAACACCAGCGTCTGCGCCGGGGCGACAAGATCGGCCCATGGTAGATCGGTGGAACCATCCTTCAAGTGGCCAGTGACAAACCGCACGGACTGCGCATGATCTCGATGGGTCAGCGGAATCCCCGCATAAGCAGCGCAACCGCTGGCCGCGGTAATGCCCGGCACCACCTGGAACGGGATGCCGTGGGCCGCCAGCTCTTCGATCTCTTCGCCACCGCGCCCAAAGATAAACGGATCGCCGCCCTTCAACCGCACCACACGCTTGCCGGCCTTGGCCAGATCGACCAGTTGCTGGTTGATCTGATCCTGCGGCACGGCGTGTTCGGAGCGACGCTTGCCGACATACACCCGCTCGGCATCGCGACGGCACAACTCAAGAATTGCCGGCGCCACCAGGCGGTCATAGAGCACCACATCGGCTTGCTGCATCAGACGCAGCGCGCGGAAGGTCAACAGATCCGGATCACCCGGGCCGGCACCGACCAGATAAACCTCGCCAGTGGTGACCATTGGCTCGCCATCGACCTTGGCCTGCAACAGGCGCTCGGCTTCAGCGCCCTGCCCGGCCAGTTGACGATCGGCGATCGGGCCCTGGAAAACGTCTTCCCAAAAGCCGCGACGCTGCTGCACATCCGGAAACAGGTTTTTCACCTGATTGCGAAAACGCGCAGCCAATCCAGCCAACTGACCGTAAGTGGAAGGAATCCAGGTTTCGATTTTTGCCCGGATCAGGCGCGCCAGTACCGGCGCATCACCGCCGCTGGATACGGCGATGATCAACGGCGAGCGATCGACGATCGCCGGGAAGATCACGCTGCACAAGGCCGGCGCATCGACCACGTTGACCGGCACGCAACGGCGGTGGGCGTCGGTGGAGACTTGCGCGTTGAGCGTTTCGTCGTCGGTAGCGGCAATGATCAGCCCGCAACCGTCCAGATCCGTTTCGGCGTAACCGCGTAACAGGCATTCACCGCCGCTGGCAGCGACCAGTTCAGCCAGTTGCGTTTCGATTTCAGGTGCGACCACCCGCAGCAGCGCACCGGCATCGGCCAGCAGGCGGGATTTGCGCAAGGCAATTTCCCCCCCACCGACAACCAACACACGACTGCCGCGCAGGTTGTGAAACAGCGGCAGATATTTCATTTAGCCGATGACCTCAAGGCCACCCATGTACGGCTTGAGCACGTCCGGTACGCGGATCGAACCGTCGGCCTGCTGGTAGTTTTCCAGCACGGCAACCAGAGTACGACCGACCGCCAGGGCGGAACCGTTCAAGGTGTGCACCAGCTCGGGCTTGCCAGTTTCCGGGTTGCGGAAACGCGCCTGCATGCGCCGCGCCTGGAAGTCGCCGCAGTTGGAGCACGAGGAGATTTCGCGGTATTTGTCCTGGCTCGGAATCCACACTTCCAGGTCATAGGTCTTGACCGCGCTGAAGCCCATGTCGCCGGTGCACAGCGCCAGGGTGCGGTAAGGCAGACCGAGCAGCTGCAGGACTTTTTCAGCGTTGGCGGTCAGGCCTTCCAGCGCTTCCATCGATTGCGATGGCTCGACAATCTGGACCATTTCGACTTTGTCGAACTGGTGCTGGCGTATCATGCCACGCGTGTCGCGACCTGACGCACCGGCTTCGCTGCGGAAGCATGGGGTATGGGCGACGAATTTGATCGGCAGCAGTTTCGAATCGACGATTTCGCCGGCAACGATGTTGGTCAGCGACACTTCGGCGGTCGGGATCAGGTACAGATCGGCTTCGCCTTCGCGGGCAATCTTGAACAGATCCTCTTCGAACTTCGGCAACTGGCCGGTGCCTTGCAGCGCCGGAGCCTGAACCAGATAAGGCGTGTAAGCCTCTTCGTAGCCATGTTCGGTGACATGCAGATTGATCATGAACTGCGCCAGTGCGCGATGCAGCCGCGCGATCGGGCCACGCAGCAAGGCGAACCGCGCGCCGGACAGCTTGGCGGCGGTTTCGAAGTCCAGCCAGCCGAACTTTTCGCCGAGGGCAACGTGGTCTTTGACTTCGAAATCGAACTGAGTCGGCGTGCCCCAGCGGCGCACTTCGACGTTGTCGTCTTCGTCCTTGCCGACCGGAACCGACTCGTGCGGCAGGTTGGGGATACCGAGCAGGATCGAATCGAGTTCGGTCTGGATCGCGTCCAGCTCGACCTTGCCCGCGCTCAGCTCGCCCGCCATGCGCTCGACGTCCGCCATCAGCGGCGCGATGTCTTCGCCACGCTGCTTGGCCTGCCCGATGGATTTGGAACGCGCGTTACGCTCAGCCTGCAGTGCTTCAGTGCGGGTCTGGACGGTCTTGCGCTGTTCTTCCAGCGCTTCGATGCGCGCGGTGTCCAGGGCAAAGCCACGGGAAGCCAGGCGGTCCGCTACGTCCTGAAGGTTGCTACGTAACAGTTTGGAATCGAGCATG
Source organism: Pseudomonas sp. PS01270 (assembly GCF_029959775.1). Classification (NCBI taxonomy): domain Bacteria; kingdom Pseudomonadati; phylum Pseudomonadota; class Gammaproteobacteria; order Pseudomonadales; family Pseudomonadaceae; genus Pseudomonas; species Pseudomonas sp. PS01270. The sequence continues at coordinate 6,441 of NZ_JASCPT010000025.1, forward strand.
TCGGTTTCTCGTTATCAAAGTTTGGTCAGGGACAGGCCGGCCCACGTCGCGAGCAGCCCGCCGAATACGCTGAGTGCGGCATAGCCCAGGGCCAGCAACACTTGCCCGCTTTCCAGCAGGCGCACCGTATCCAGTGAAAAGGATGAAAAAGTCGTCAGCCCCCCGAGGAAGCCGACCATCAACCCGGCGCGCACCTCGATCGGCACCTCCGGGCGTATCAGAAACAGGCCGTACAACACGCCAATCAGCAGGCAGCCCACGATATTAACGGCCAGCGTCGCGGTATAGAAGTGCCGCGGCCAATTGGCGCTGACCCAATTACCGGTGGCGAAGCGCAACAAGGTGCCGGCAACACCGCCGACCGACACTGCAAGGATCAATGGAACCACTATTTTCTCCGCTGCCGAGGGCTCAGACGATCGAGTTGAGCGAGGTGATTGAGCTTTTCGCCGATCTTCAACTCCAGGCCACGGGGCACTGGCTGATAGAACGGAATCGGCTCGAGTTCTTCCGGAAAATAGTCTTCACCGGCGGCATAGGCGTCCGGCTCGTCGTGGGCGTAGCGGTATTCGTCGCCATAACCCAATTGCTTCATCAGCTTGGTCGGGGCATTGCGCAAATGCAGCGGCACTTCCAGCGAGCCGTTCTCAGCCGCAGCGCGCAGTGCAGTTTTGAAGCCCATGTACACCGCATTGCTTTTCGGTGCGCAGGCCAGATAAGTAATGGCCTGAGCGACTGCCAATTCGCCCTCGGGGCTGCCGAGACGCTCCTGCACTTCCCACGCCGCCAGGCACAGGCTCAGCGCACGCGGGTCGGCGTTGCCGATGTCTTCGCTGGCCATGCGCACCACGCGCCGCGCCAGGTACAGCGGATCGCAGCCGCCGTCGATCATCCGCGCAAACCAGTACAACGCGCCGTCAGGGTTGGAGCCGCGCACGGATTTGTGCAGCGCCGAGATCTGGTCGTAGAACGCTTCACCGCCCTTGTCGAATCGCCGGCGCGTATCGCCGAGCAAACTTTGCAGCAGCTCGGTGCCGATTTCGCTGTTGTCTTCGGCCAGATCAGAGGCGTTTTCCAACAGATTGAGCAGACGCCGGCCATCGCCATCGGCGGCCGACAGCAGCATCTGGAAGCCTTCATCGCTCAGGGTCAGGTTGCGCTTGCCCAGCCCTCGCTCCTCGGTCAGCGCGCGATGTACCAGCTTACGCAGCGCCGCTTCGTCGAGGCTTTTGAGCACGTAGACGCGGGCACGCGACAACAGGGCGTTGTTGAGTTCGAACGAAGGGTTTTCAGTGGTGGCGCCGATGAAGATCAGCGTGCCGTCTTCAACGTAGGGTAGAAACGCGTCCTGCTGCGACTTGTTGAAGCGGTGCACTTCATCGACAAACAGGATCGTGCGCTTGCCGTACTGGCCGGCCTGCTGCTTGGCGATGTCAACGGCCTGGCGGATTTCCTTGACCCCGGCGAGCACCGCCGAGACCGTTTCGAAGTGCGCATCGGAGACTTCTGCGAGCAAGCGCGCCAGGGTGGTCTTGCCCACGCCCGGCGGCCCCCAGAAGATCATCGAATGCAGCGCGCCCTGCTCCAGCGCCTCACGCAGAGGCTTGCCGCGAGCGAGCACGTGTTCCTGACCGACGTACTCATCCAGATTGGCCGCACGCAGACGGGCGGCCAAGGGTTGGGCAATCGGTGCACTGCGAAACAGATCCATCACGTAGCGTTGAAACCTCTGATTTTATGAAATCTGCTGAAGAACCTGTGGTGAGGGGATTTATCTCCGTTGGGCTGCGAAGCGCCCCCAAAAGCGACGACTGCTGCGCAGCCGGACGGGGATAAATCCCCTCGCCACAATAGCCCCTCAATAGCAGGCCCTCACCACAAAGGCCCTGACACAAAGGGCCGGTGTTTATTCCTGGATAACGTCGGCACCCTTGGGAATGTCGAATTTGAACTTGGACGCAGGCACCGCTTCGTTGGCCTTGACCATGGTAAACAGGATATTGGTGCGCTGGCCGACGCTGTCAATCAGTTGCATGTCATTGAGCAGGCCGTTGCGGAACGACAGGCGCAGGTTGTCGAACAGGGTGTCCTTGGTTTTCGGCTTGAGAGTGAAGTCGATCACGCCGCCCGCCTCTTTCGCGCTGATATCGAAGCTCTGGCTGATCTTCGAGACATCACCGGACAGCAACAGCGCTGGCGTCTGGGTCAGACGCTCGTCGAGCTTCTTGATGGTTGCCTGTTCCAGGTCCGGGTCCCATAAGGTGACTTTCTTGCCATCGGAAACCATGGTCTGCTCGGCCGGCGCGTTGGTGTGCCAGTAGAACAGGCCCGGACGCTGCAGGGTCATGTTGCCGGTGGTTTCCTGCAACTGGGTGCCGGTGCCGTCGAGGGTCAACTGCGAGAAGTTCGCCGACAGGGTTTTCGATGTTTCGAGCAATTGGGTCAGACGCGCCACGTCCTTTTCATCGGCGTGGGCCGTGAGTGTGGTCAGCGCCAGTACTGGCAACAGCATGCGGATAAGGCGCATGAGAGTCCTCTTGAATAATCGTGGGAGAGCGGGTGGTGCGTCATTGCGCCACCCGCGTCGTTGCGTTTCAGTCGCGTACCGGGCCCGGGGCCAGGACTTCACGCGAACCGTTGGTGTTCATTGAGGTAACAACGCCGGCCATCTCCATCGCCTCGATCATCCGCGCGGCGCGGTTGTAGCCGATCTTCAGCTTGCGCTGCACAGCGGAAATCGACGCGCGACGGCTTTCGAGGACGAACTGCACCGCTTCGTCATACAGCGCGTCGGCTTCCGGATCATCACCGTCACCACCACCGCTACTGCCTTCAAAGCCGCTGCCTGCCTCTTCGACACCGTTGAGGATATCGTCGTTGTATTCCGGCGCGCCGCGCAGCTTCCACGCTTCGACCACGCGGTGAACCTCATCGTCGGAGACGAATGCGCCGTGGACGCGGATCGGCAGACTGGTGCCCGGCGGCATGTAGAGCATGTCACCGTGACCGAGCAGTTGCTCGGCGCCACCCTGGTCGATGATGGTTCGCGAGTCGATCTTGCTCGATACCTGAAACGCCATACGTGTCGGGATGTTGGCCTTGATCAGACCGGTGATCACGTCCACCGACGGGCGCTGGGTCGCAAGAATCAAGTGAATCCCCGCCGCACGCGCTTTTTGCGCAATACGGGCAATCAGTTCTTCAACCTTCTTGCCGACGATCATCATCATGTCGGCGAATTCGTCCACCACTACGACGATGGTCGGCAGTTTCTGCAGCAGCGGCGCTTCGTCGTGAATGCTTTCGCGCTTGTACAGCGGATCGCTCAACGGCTCGCCGGCATCCTGGGCTTCCTTGACCTTGGCGTTGAAGCCGGAGAGGTTACGCACGCCCATTTTCGCCATCAGCTTGTAGCGACGCTCCATCTCGGCAACGCTCCAGCGCAAGGCGTTGGCGGCGTCCTTCATGTCGGTCACAACCGGGCAGAGCAGGTGCGGAATGCCTTCGTAGATGGACAGTTCAAGCATTTTCGGGTCGATCATGATCAGCTTCGCATCGTCCGGGCCGGACTTGAACAGGATCGACAGGATCATCGCGTTCACGCCCACGGACTTACCGGAACCGGTGGTGCCGGCCACCAACAAGTGCGGCATCTTCGCCAGGTCGGTGATGACCGGCTTGCCGCCGATGTCATGACCGAGCGCCAGGGTGACCGGCGATTTGAAGTTGTCGTACTCGGGGGTCGACAGCACCTCGGAGAAACGCACGATCTGGCGGTCTTCGTTGGGAATCTCGATACCGACGGTGGTCTTGCCCGGAATCACCTCGACGACCCGCACACTGGTCACCGCCAGCGAACGCGCCAGGTCTTTCGCCAGGTTGGCGATACGGCTGACTTTTACCCCGGCGGCAGGCTGGATTTCGTAACGGGTAATCACCGGGCCCGGGTGGATCGAGTCAACGGTGACTTCGACGCCGAATTCCTTGAGCTTGATTTCCAGCAAGTGGCCGACCGCTGCCAAGGACTCAGGCGAATAGTTGAGCTGTTTCTTTTCCGCAGGATCAAGAATGGAGATCGGCGGCAAGGTGCCTTCGACCGCGCTGTCGACGAACAACGGCGCCTGCTTCTCTTTCTGTACGCGCTTGCTCGGCTCTGGGGCCTTGGCCGGTGCCGGCGCGATCACCGGTGGCACCTGCTTCTCGCGGTCGGACATGTGCTTGCTCAGCGCTTGCTCACGCTCGATCAGGCGTTCCTTGACCTTGGCCTGTTCACGCTTGTCGGTGACAGTCGGTGCGACCACATCGTGGACGCGGTCATCAACCTCACGCAGTTGCGCGACCAGTTGCTTGCGCTCGGTGCGCGCCGACCACCAGCGGTTGAGCGCGCCCTGGAACAGTTCGAACAGATCGAGGGTGATCTTGCCGGTGACGTCCATCACCTTGAACCACGACAGGTCGGTGAATACGGTCAGGCCGAACAGGAACAGCGCGATGAACAGCAGCGTGCTGCCTTGAATGTTCAGCGCATTCTTCGCCAGATCGCCAAGGCTTTCGCCCAGGGCACCGCCAGCGCCGGCCGGCAGACCGGTCGCGGCATGGAAATGAATGTGCGCCAGCGCAGCACCGGAGAGCACGAGGAACACCAGACCGATCAGGCGCCAGGAAAACAGCCAGCCGCTCCACTGCCATGGCTCGTGACGTTGACGGAAGATCTGGTACGCCTTGACCGCCAGCAGCAACGGAAAAATATAGGCGAAGTAACCGAGCACCATGAACAGGATATCGGCGCTGTACGAGCCGGCCGGGCCGCCGAAGTTCTGCACATCGTCGATCTTGCTGTTATGGCTCCAACCCGGGTCGTCCTTGCCGTAAGTCAGCAAAGCCATCATCAGGAACAGGCACAAGGCGCCGATGGCGATCAATGCACCTTCCTTGAGCCGGTAGTGCAGTTGCTGGCGCCAGAGCGGAACGACTGTTTTGGGTGCTTCGGTGGTCTTCTTCAAAACGCTTCTTTTCCTGCGCCCGAGGCGCGTCCATCTATTGAATGACGATAAAAAACTGCCCAATCCAGGCAGGTAGAAAAGGTGAAAAGCTCAACTGGGACTACTTTTAACACTGTGCCACTGGTTTTATAAACACAGCCATAAACACTGTGCGCAGCGAAAAGCCCGTCACAACCCGGCATTGTACGGGTTTGTGCGCCCGACGCCATGTTTCAGACCCCAGCCTTGAGCATAGCCAATCGCACACGCAGTGCCTTGCAATTGGAGCATGCATTGCCTTTTGTGACAAAGGCTTATGAGCTGTATTTGATGAACGTAGCGAACCTGGCCGGATCGGGCTCACAGGAATGCTCGACAGCATCGACACGGCGACGCTTACGACCACGGGCGACACATCAAGTTGCAGCTCAATGCTCGCTGCACCAGACAACTGTGCAGGACAGCGGCGCCGTTTCGCGGCAAACTCTTTCGCGGGGCCTGCACGCCCCCTGACCGCCCTCCCCTTCTGCAAGCCTGGATGCCATGCTGACTTGGTTACAACGTAATTCCCTGACCTTTCCGCCACTGGAAAAAGCCATGCGCGAGCCGAACGGATTGCTCGCCGCCGGCGGCGATCTGTCCGCCGACCGCCTGATCCAGGCCTATCGCCATGGCTGCTTTCCCTGGTTCTCCGAAGGCCAACCCATTCTCTGGTGGTCGCCAGACCCTCGCACCGTGCTGTTTCCCGACGAACTGCACGTCTCGCGCAGTCTCGGCAAGCTGCTGCGCAAGCAACGCTATCAAGTGACTTTCGATCAGGATTTCGACGCTGTCATCCGCGCCTGCGCTGCCCCGCGTGACTACGCCGACGGCACCTGGATCACCGAGGCCATGCAGGATGCTTACGTAGAATTGCATCGGCGCGGTTTCGCTCATTCGGTTGAGGTCCGGGACGAGGGACAGCTGGTCGGCGGCCTGTATGGCCTGGCAATGGGCCAACTGTTTTTTGGCGAGTCGATGTTCAGCCGCGCTGACAACGCGTCCAAATACGGCTTTGCCACGCTGGTGAAGCATTTGAAAGCCGCCGGGTTTGTGCTGATCGATTGCCAGATGCCGACCGATCACCTGCACAGCCTCGGTGCACGGTCCATTCCGCGCGGCGAATTCGCCGACTATCTGCAGCGCCATCTCGACCAACCGAATTCGGCGACCTGGGTTTGCTGAGCGACTTTTGCGCAGGTGGCTTACACTTAATCCACCAGCTTATCCCGAGGGTTGATTCATGACCGAGTTGGCGCGTTTGAAGTTTTATGCCACTCAGCCCCACTCTTGCAGTTATCTGCCCGAGGAGCAGGCCACGACGCTGTTTCTCGACCCGAGTCAGCCCATGGATGTGCATGTCTACGCAGACCTGTCGGAAATGGGCTTTCGTCGCAGCGGCGATCATCTGTACCGGCCGCATTGCCAGAATTGCAATGCGTGCGTGCCTGCGCGCATTCCTTCCGCCCAGTTCATCGCCAATCGCCAGCAGAAGCGTATCTACAAACGCAACACCGACCTGCAAGTGCAACCGGTCAAACCGCACTTCAGCGAAGAATATTTCGACCTCTACCAGCGCTACATCGAACAGCGCCATGCCGACGGCGACATGTACCCGCCAAGCCGCGATCAGTTCTCGACGTTCCTGGTGCGTGACCTGCCCTTCTCGCGTTTCTACGAGTTTCGACTCGACGGACGGTTGCTCGCGGTAGCAGTCACCGATCTGCTGCCCAACGGCCTGTCGGCGGTGTACACCTTCTACGAACCGAACGAAGAACGCCGCAGCCTCGGCCGTTACGCAATCCTCTGGCAAATCGCCGAGAGCCAGCGTCTGGGCCTTGAGGCCGTGTACCTGGGTTATTGGATCAAGAACTGCAAAAAGATGAATTACAAGACGCAATATCGGCCCATCGAATTGCTGATCAATCAGCGCTGGGTCATCCTGAACTGAACCTGCGGCCTAAACCCCTTGGCGTAAACACCATTTTTCGGGCACAATGCACGCCGCTTTTGCCTGGCGCAGTTGCACCGGGCCATTCATTGGATACCGAGGGCTTTACTGCATGTCGAAAGAAGACAGCTTCGAAATGGAAGGCACTGTCGTCGACACCCTGCCCAACACCATGTTTCGTGTGGAGTTGGAAAATGGGCACGTCGTAACCGCGCATATTTCCGGCAAGATGCGCAAGAACTACATTCGTATTCTTACCGGTGACAAAGTGCGCGTCGAGCTGACGCCCTATGACTTGAGCAAAGGGCGGATCACTTACCGCGCTCGTTAATCAAGTCAATACAGAACGCCCGGGTAATGCCGGGCGTTTTTGTATCTGCGTTTTGAGGTTTTGGGGCTGGCGGTTTCGCGCTTACAGCATGCAAATCAAAAGATCGCAGCCTCCGGCAGCTCCTGCGCTTGGATCGCGCGTATTAGACAGAAACGGGTTGACCTGCGGGCCGCCTTCGCGAGCAGGCTCGCTCCCACAGAAAGGCAAAAGCAAAAGATCGCAGCCTTCGGCAGCTCCTACACAATGAGCGCAAGCTCGAGTGCTCTTGATCTTGATCCACCGGCGACGTCGGAAGGCTGAGTGGAGGGATTGATCCGGGCGTGGGAGCGCAGCGACCGTCTGGCGCAGCCAGACACAGCGGAAGGAGGTGCAGCGAAGCAAACCGTAGCCGCTGCGCCCGGATCAGTCCCGCAGCGAAGGAACCCGAGCCTGCGAGGGCCGAACGTAGGAGCAAGCGTTTTTTTGCTTACTTTTTTAGGCGTTTGTAAAAAAAGTGAGTCGCCGTAAGGGCGAAACCCTAAGCAGCCGTAACCGCAGCAACGGATATACACCCAAAACCATCAAACAACGAGCAACAAAAAGGCGCCCGAAGGCGCCCTCTTGATCCACAGCCGTCAGGCCATTTCTGCAGTGGTCTCGAAGTCGAACGTCAACTCCCCGTCCTTGATGTCGATGTGCACCACACCGCCATGCTCGGCCAGTTCGCCAAACAGAATCTCCTCCGCCAGCGGACGCTTGATTTTGTCCTGGATCAGACGCGCCATCGGACGTGCGCCCATTGCCGAGTCATAACCACCCGCCGCCAGCCAACTACGCGCAGTATCAGTAACCTCAAGCAACACACGCTTGTCTTCCAGCTGCGCCTGAAGCTCGGTGAGGAACTTGTCCACCACACTTTTAATGACCTCATGGCTGAGGCGACCAAACTGGATAATGGTGTCCAGACGGTTACGGAATTCCGGCGTGAAGCTCTTCTTGATCACTTCCATCGCATCAGACGAGTGGTCCTGATGAGTGAAACCGATCGAAGCCCGCGCGGCCGTTTCGGCACCGGCGTTGGTAGTCATGATCACGATCACGTTGCGGAAATCCGCCTTGCGCCCGTTGTTGTCGGTCAGCGTGCCGTGGTCCATGACCTGCAACAGCAGGTTGAAGACTTCCGGATGCGCCTTCTCGATTTCATCAAGGAGCAATACGCAATGTGGCTGCTTGGTAATGGCTTCGGTCAAAAGACCGCCCTGATCGAAACCGACATAGCCAGGAGGCGCACCGATCAGACGCGATACGGTGTGCCGCTCCATGTACTCGGACATGTCGAAACGCACCAGTTCAATGCCCAAGGCCTTGGCCAGTTGTCGCGCGGCCTCGGTTTTACCGACACCGGTAGGCCCGGCAAACAGGAACGAACCGACCGGCTTGTCCGGCGATTTGAGGCCGGCGCGGGACAATTTGATCGCAGTGGACAGCGAATCGATCGCCGCGTCCTGACCAAACACCGTCAGCTTCAGGTCACGCTCCAGGTTACGCAGCAACTCTTTGTCGGAACTGGTGACGTGCTTTGGCGGAATCCGTGCGATCTTCGCGACGATGTCCTCGACCTGCGGCACTTCGATACGCTTGACGCGCATCTCCACCGGTTGCAGACGCTGGTAAGCCCCCGCCTCGTCGATCACGTCGATGGCCTTGTCCGGCATGTGCCGGTCATTGATGTAGCGCGACGCCAGTTCGGCAGCGGCACGCAACGACTCATCGCTGTATTCGATATTGTGATGCTGCTCGAAACGTCCTTTCAGGCCACGCAGGATGCCAATGGTGTCTTCCACCGATGGCTCGACGACATCGACCTTCTGGAAGCGACGCGCCAAGGCACGATCCTTCTCGAAGATGCCGCGAAATTCCTGGAATGTGGTCGAACCGATGCAGCGAATGTCGCCAGACGACAGCAGCGGCTTGAGCAGGTTGGACGCATCCATCACGCCACCGGACGCAGCACCCGCACCGATGATGGTGTGGATCTCGTCGATGAACAGAATCGCCTGCGGACGTTTCTTCAGTTCATTGAGCAGAGCCTTGAAGCGTTTCTCGAAATCACCGCGATACTTGGTACCCGCGAGCAGAGCGCCGAGGTCGAGCGAATAAACAACCGCATTGGCCAGAAGATCCGGCACCTGATTGTCGACGATGCGCTTGGCCAGGCCTTCGGCAATCGCGGTTTTACCCACGCCTGCCTCACCCACCAGCAGCGGGTTGTTCTTGCGCCGGCGCGCGAGGATCTGCGCGACACGCTCGACCTCCGATTCCCGACCGACCAGCGGATCGATGCGACCCTGGCGTGCGAGTTCGTTGAGGTTGCTGGCATAAGCATCCAGAGGATTGCCTGAAGAAGAAGACTCACCGCCCTCGTCGTCCTGCATATCTTGTTCACCTTCAGAGTGATCGCCGTGCCCCGGCACTTTCGAAATGCCGTGAGCGATGTAGTTAACGACATCGATGCGCGCAACGCTCTGCTGTTTCAGCAGGAACACTGCCTGACTCTCTTGCTCACTGAAGATGGCGACCAGCACGTTGGCGCCGGTCACTTCGCGTTTGCCCGAGCTCTGTACGTGAAAAACAGCACGCTGCAGGACACGCTGGAAACCCAGGGTTGGCTGGGTCTCGCGATCCTCGTCATGGACGGGGATCAATGGCGTGGTGGAGTCGATGAACTCCTGCAGATCATGCTTGAGTTTGTCGAGGTTTGCGCCGCAGGCACGCAAAACGGTGGCGGCAGCCTCATTATCCAATAGGGCCAGCAGGAGATGCTCGACGGTCATGAACTCATGACGCTTCGAACGAGCCTCCTTGAAGGCAAGATTGAGGGTGACTTCGAGCTCGCGGTTTAACATAGCTTCACCTCATACCCAAGTGGTCGGCGATTAACCGTCCTTCTCGATTTCACAGAGTAGCGGATGCTGGCTTTCCCTGGCGTACTGGTTGACCTGCATGGCCTTTGTCTCGGCGATGTCGCGGGTAAACACTCCACATACTGCCCGTCCTTCTGTATGGACGGCCAGCATGACCTTGGTCGCCAGCTCGCGATTCAGGTTAAAAAACACCTCGAGCACTTCGACGACGAAATCCATCGGTGTGTAGTCATCGTTGAACAAAACCACCTTGTACATCGGCGGCGCCTGTAACGCGGGCTTTGCTTCCTGAACAGCAACGCCTGCCGAATCGTCGTCGTGCTCCTGTGGAAGATCCTTTTGGAGAAGCGGGCGATCCTGATTGAATGTTAGTCGAATCTGGCTGATTGCATGCATGGAAAAAAAGGTTCGTCAGTTGTGCGAATACAGTGGTGGGGGCGGTTGCACACGTTTTCAACTACGACTGCCCGGTCACCTTGACTATCGGGAAAACGGTGTTACAACCAATAGAGCCCACAGTGGGTAAAAAAGATCCGCGGAGTCAATTCTTTTATCGAATTCGATTGCGGATGTCGTGGATGATACTCCAGCGATGGAGTCTGTTGCAGAGGGATTTGAGCATGGCTGTCGGCAAGGTGAAATGGTTCAACAATGCCAAGGGATTCGGCTTTATCAATACCGACGCCCGGGAAGGTCGCGATGAGGATGGCAAAGACATTGATTTCTTTGCCCACTACTCGGCCATTGAAATGGAAGGGTACAAAACCCTGAAAGCGGGTCAGGCGGTGAACTTCGAGATCGTTCAAGGCCCCAAAGGCTTGCATGCCGTGAAGATAACTCCGGTCGAAGCAGCTTCGACGCCAAGCTCGATTGCCACGAAAAAACAAACGGCAACCAGTTGAAGCCTCAAAACATTCGGTCATAAAAAACCGCCTGACTCAACCCATCGAGTCAGGCGGTTTTTGCGTACCTGCAACTTTTACATATGCGAAATCAACGCATCCCCGAACCCGGAAGACGACACCAGCTTCGCGCCATCCATCAAGCGCTCGAAATCATAAGTAACAGTCTTGGCGCCGATCGCACCGTTGGTGCCCTTGATGATCAGGTCCGCCGCTTCGGTCCAGCCCATATGACGCAACATCATCTCGGCCGAGAGAATCAGCGAGCCCGGGTTGACCTGGTCCTTGCCGGCATATTTCGGCGCGGTGCCGTGGGTCGCTTCGAACATCGCCACGGTGTCGGACAGGTTGGCGCCCGGCGCAATACCGATACCACCCACTTCCGCCGCCAGCGCGTCAGACAGGTAGTCACCGTTGAGGTTAAGCGTAGCGATCACATCGTATTCGGCCGGGCGCAGCAGGATCTGCTGGAGCATGGCATCGGCGATGGCGTCCTTGACCACAACATTCTTGCCGGTTTTCGGATTCTTGAACTGCATCCACGGACCGCCGTCGAGCAGGGTCGCACCGAACTCTTCGGCCGCCACTTCGTAGGCCCATTCCTTGAAGGCACCTTCGGTGAACTTCATGATGTTGCCTTTGTGCACGATGGTCAGCGAATCGCGGTCATTGTCGACCACGTATTGCAGGGCCTTGCGCGCCAGACGCTTGGTGCCTTCACGCGATACCGGCTTGACGCCGATGCCGCAGTTTTCATCGAAACGGATCTTGGTGACGCCCATTTCTTCTTTAAGGAATTTGATGACCTTGGTGGCTTCCGGCGAACCGGCCTTCCATTCGATACCCGCGTAGATGTCTTCGGAGTTCTCGCGGAAGATGGTCATGTCGACGTCGCCGGGCTTTTTCACCGGGCTTGGCACACCCTCGAACCAGCGCACCGGGCGCAGGCAGACGTACAGGTCGAGCTGCTGACGCAGGGCCACGTTCAGCGAGCGGATGCCGCCACCGACCGGAGTGGTCAGCGGGCCTTTGATGGAGACCACGTAATCCTTGACCGCGTCGAGGGTTTCCTGCGGCAGCCAGGTGTCCTGGTCATAAACCTGAGTGGCCTTTTCGCCGGCGTAGACTTCCATCCAGGAAATCTTGCGCTTGCCGCCGTAGGCCTTTTCAACAGCAGCATCGACAACCTTGATCATCACCGGACTGATGTCGACACCAATACCGTCACCTTCGATGAAGGGGATGATCGGGTTATCAGGAACATTGAGAGAATGGTCTGCATTGACAGTGATTTTGTCACCGACGGCTGGAACCTGAATCTTCTTGTAACCCATGCTGAACTCCATTGTTTGGATTGAACACCTGGCTTGCTTCGAGCGTAACCCAGTTGAATCAACACGCAAACCCTATGTTCCCGCGCCGCGCACATCTCGCTTCCTACAAGCCTGAATGCAAAGGGAAAAGCGCCAAACTCCAGCATTCGTAACGAGTCTTTGCCCGGTCGCGCCCTGCGACCTTTAGACCAATGGACGAGAATCGTTGCATATGAACCATCGGCAGATTGCCAGCTACCTATGTATAATGCCGCCCGCTGACCACAGGGTCACGACGGCTGGCCTCTCTAGCACGAGACTTTCCGCCTGATTGGTCGGGTTGTTACCGCAGCCTGACTGCTTGACGCTCTACTGATGCACCCAACATCACCGCGAAGAATCTCGACATTCGGTTCATGGATGACTTTGAACGAACGCGCTTACCCGGCGCCCCTCGAGTTTCTGCGCACGCTTTAGCAAAGAAGAGAGAGTTAATCCGAATATGCCCACCCGCTCGAAGATCATCTATACCTTCACCGACGAAGCTCCTGCCCTCGCCACCTATTCCCTGCTGCCGATCATCGAGGCTTACACCGCCTCGGCCGATATCGCCGTGGAAACCCGCGATATCTCTCTTGCAGCGCGCATCCTGGCAAGCTTCCCCGAGCAACTGGGCGACAAAGCCGTAGCCGACCACCTCGCCGAACTGGGCGACCTGGCCGTTACGCCTGAAGCCAACATCATCAAGCTGCCGAACATCAGTGCTTCGGTGCCACAGCTGCAAGCCGCGATCAAAGAGCTGCAGGCGCAGGGCTACAACCTGCCGGACTACCCGGAAACCGTGACCAGCGACGCCGACAAAGACGCCAAGGCGCGCTACGACAAGGTCAAGGGCAGCGCCGTGAACCCGGTTCTGCGTGAAGGCAACTCCGACCGCCGCGCTCCGCTGTCGGTGAAGAACTACGCGCGCAAGCACCCGCACAAAATGGGCGCCTGGGCCAAGGACTCCAAGTCCCACGTCGCACACATGAGCACCGGCGATTTCTACGGCAGCGAAAAAGCTGTCCTGATCGACGCCGCTGACGCTGTGAAGATCGAACTGATCGCCAAGGACGGTGCTGCCACCGTTCTGAAAGAAAAAACCACCGTTCAGGCTGGCGAGATCCTCGACTGCGCCGTGATGAGCAAAAACGCCCTGCGTGCGTTCATCGCTGCCGAGATCGAAAGCGCCAAGGCCCAGGGCGTGCTGCTCTCGGTGCACCTGAAAGCGACCATGATGAAGGTCTCGGACCCGATCATGTTCGGCCAGATCGTTGCCGAGTTCTATAAAGACGCACTGACCAAGCACGCTGACGTGCTGAACCAGATCGGCTTCAACCTGAACAACGGCATCGGCGATCTGTACGCACGCATCAAGGCCCTGCCGGCCGAGCAGCAAGCACAGATCGAAGCCGATATCGCAGCGGTCTATGCCGTTCGTCCGTCGCTGGCGATGGTCAACTCCGACAAAGGCATCACCAACCTGCACGTGCCGAGCGACGTCATCGTCGACGCCTCGATGCCAGCGATGATCCGTGACTCCGGCAAGATGTGGGGCACCGACGGTCAGCTGCACGACACCAAGGCTGTGATCCCGGATCGTTGCTACGCGACCATCTACCAGGCTGTGATCGAAGACTGCAAAGCCAACGGCGCTTTCGACCCGACCACCATGGGCAGCGTGCCGAACGTCGGCCTGATGGCGAAGAAAGCCGAAGAGTACGGCTCCCACGACAAGACCTTCCAGATCAAGGCTGACGGCGTTGTTCGCGTCACCGACAGCAAAGGCAAGCTGCTGATGGAACAGGCTGTCGAAACCGGCGACATCTTCCGCATGTGCCAGACCAAAGACGCGCCGATCCAGGACTGGGTCAAACTGGCCGTCAACCGTGCCCGCGCGAGCAGCACGCCGGCGATCTTCTGGCTCGACCCGATGCGCGCTCACGATGGCGTAGTGATCGAGAAGGTTCAGGCTTACCTGAAGGATCACGACACCAGCGGTCTGGACATCCAGATCATGGCGCCGGTCGATGCGATGAAGTACACCCTGCAGCGCACCCGCGAAGGCAAGGACACCATTTCGGTGACCGGCAACGTACTGCGCGACTACCTGACCGACCTGTTCCCGATCATGGAACTGGGCACCAGCGCCAAGATGCTGTCGATCGTGCCGCTGATGAACGGCGGTGGTCTGTTCGAAACCGGCGCCGGCGGTTCGGCGCCGAAGCACGTGCAGCAACTGGTTGAAGAGAACTTCCTGCGCTGGGATTCGCTGGGTGAGTTCCTCGCCCTGGCCGCCTCCCTTGAGCACTTGGGCGTGAACTACAACAACCCGAAAGCACTGGTGCTGTCGAAAACCCTGGACCAGGCCACCGGCCAGTTCCTCGACAACAACAAGTCGCCATCGCGCAAAGTCGGCAACATCGACAACCGCGGCAGCCACTTCTACCTGGCGATGTACTGGGCTCAGGCCCTGGCTGCCCAGACCGAAGACGCTGCACTGCAAGCGCAGTTCGCGACTCTGGCCAAAACCCTGACCGAGAACGAGGCAACCATCGTCGCCGAGCTCAACGCCGTGCAGGGCAAGCCAGTCGACATCGGCGGTTACTACCACGCCGACGCCGAGCTGATCAGCAAGGCCATGCGTCCAAGCGCAACCTTCAACGCGGCGATTGCTGCGCTGGTTTAAGGTTGTAATGCGGTGAACAGACCCCGGCCTTGTGCCGGGGTTTGTGTTTCCGGGTTTTGTGATCACCACAAAACTTTGTGGGAGCTGGCTTGCCAGCGATGGCGGTTTATCATCCAGCATGGATGGTGACTCAACCACCGCTATCGCTGGCAAGCCAGCTCCCACAGGGATTGGGGTTTAACCAATAGATTGAGGAAGGTTTTATGGAATGGCTCCCCCACATCACCGTCGCCACCATCGTCGAGGACAACGGCCGCTTCCTGATGGTCGAAGAGCACAAAGGTGGGCGTAATGTGCTCAACCAGCCCGCCGGCCATCTCGATCCGGATGAAACCCTGATCGATGCGGCCATTCGCGAAACCCTTGAAGAAACCGGCTGGGACGTCGAACCGACAGGCGTGATCGGCATTTATCTGTACACCGCGCCGAGCAACGGCGTGACTTACCAGCGCATATGCTTCAGCGCCAAAGCCGTGCAGCATCACCCGGATTACCAACTCGACGACGGCATCGTCGACGCCAAGTGGCTGACCCGCGACGAATTAATCGCCCAGCGCGATAACTGGCGCAGTGAACTGATCATCCGTTGCATCGACGATTATCTGGCCGGTCATCACTTCAGCCTCGAACTGATCCGCCCTTCTCTTTAGCCTTGCGGCCGCGAGCCTGATAGAATCGCGCCCTTTTCCAAGACACTCATTGAATCCCTATGCGTGATCCAGCCCCTTCTGACACATCCAAGAAGCGCGTCATTGTCGGCATGTCCGGCGGCGTGGACTCTTCCGTTTCTGCCCTTCTGCTGATCGAGCAGGGTTACGAAGTGGAAGGCCTGTTCATGAAGAACTGGGAAGAAGACGACGGAACGGAATACTGCACCGCCATGGACGACCTGGCGGATGCTCAGGCTGTCTGCGACAAGATCGGCATCAAGCTGCACACCGCCAACTTCGCCGCCGAGTACTGGGACAACGTATTCGAGCACTTCCTCGCCGAATACAAGGCCGGGCGCACGCCGAACCCGGACATCCTGTGCAACCGCGAGATCAAGTTCAAAGCGTTCCTCGACTACGCGATGATGCTCGGCGCCGACCTGATCGCCACCGGCCACTACGTGCGCCGCCGTGATATCGATGATCGCACCGAACTGCTCAAGGGCCTCGATCCGAACAAGGATCAGAGCTATTTCCTGCACGCCGTCGGCGGCGAACAAATCGCCAAGACCCTGTTCCCGGTCGGCGAACTGGAAAAGCCTGAAGTCCGCGCGATTGCCGAGAAATACGAACTGGCCACCGCCAAGAAGAAGGATTCCACCGGGATCTGCTTCATCGGCGAGCGCCGTTTCAGCGATTTCCTCAAGCAGTACCTGCCGGCACAACCGGGTGAGATCAAGACCACCGAAGGCGAAGTCATCGGCCGTCACCACGGCTTGATGTACCACACCATCGGCCAGCGTCAGGGCCTCGGCATCGGCGGCTTGAAGGATGCTGGCGATGAGCCGTGGTACGTGCTGCGCAAGGATCTGCAGACCAACGAGCTGATCGTCGGTCAGGGCAACAACCATCCATGGCTGTTCTCCAGCGCCCTGCTCGCTTCGGAAATCTACTGGGTCAATCCGATCGATCTGAGCCAGCCGCTGCGCCTGACGGCGAAAGTGCGCTATCGCCAGAGCGATCAGGCCTGCACCCTGGAAAAAACCGCCAGCGGCTATCGCGCCGTGTTCGACGAACCGCAACGCGCGGTGACGCCGGGCCAGTCGGTGGTTTTCTATGACGGTGAAATCTGCCTCGGCGGCGGCGTGATCGAAGTGGCCGAGCCGTGGAGCGGCCAGGCATGAGCCCGACTCAGGAACAACTGACAGCGCTGGGCGGTGTGTTTCTCGCCGCCGTACTGGTCGATCGCATCGCCAAGACCGGCCAGACCAACGAAGCGGGCCTGAGCTGCATGCTCGGCAGCCTGTTGGTACGGGATCCGAAAGATACGCTGGATGTGTACGGCGGCGACGACATCAATCTTCGTGAGGGTTATCGCGCGTTGATCGGCGCTTTGGAGCGCGATCCGAGCACCTTGCAGCGCGAGCCGCTGCGCTATGCCCTGTCGATGCTTGGTCTGGAGCGGCAACTGGCCAAGCGTGACGACATGCTTGAGACGATTGCCAAGCGCCTGCCGCAGATTCAGTCGCAGGTCGAGCATTTCGGCCCGGCCCACGAAAACGTCGTGGCCGCTTGCGGTGCGTTGTACCAGGACACTTTGAGCACTCTGCGCCAGCGCATTCAGGTGCACGGCGACATGCGCAACCTGCAACAGCCGAGCAATGCCTCGAAGATCCGCGCCCTGCTCCTCGCGGGTATCCGCTCGGCGCGCCTGTGGCGTCAGCTCGGTGGTCATCGCTGGCAGTTGGTGATCAGCCGCCGCAAGTTGCTCAAAGAGCTTTATCCGTTGATGCGCAGCGAGTAAACGCCGCGTCATGAAGGCTTTGTAGTCTGTAACGCGTAATACGCCGGTCAGTTGGCGACGGACCGGCGGATTTTTTCATGTATGATACGCGCCCCATTTCGTTGCCCGACTGTCCGAGAACACCCCATGCAGCTCTCTTCGCTCACTGCGGTTTCCCCTGTTGACGGCCGCTACGCCGGCAAAACCCAGGCCCTGCGCCCGATTTTCAGCGAGTACGGCCTGATCCGTGCCCGCGTTCTGGTTGAAGTGCGCTGGCTCCAGCGCCTGGCCGCCCACGCTGGCATCCCTGAAGTGCCAGCCTTCTCCGCCGAGGCCAACGCCGTTCTCAACGAACTGGCTGAAAACTTCTCGCTGGAGCACGCCGAGCGCGTCAAAGAGATCGAGCGCACCACCAACCACGACGTCAAAGCTATCGAATACCTGCTCAAAGAGCAGGCGGCCAAGCTGCCGGAGCTGGCCAAGGTCAGCGAATTCATCCACTTTGCCTGCACCAGCGAAGACATCAACAACCTGTCCCACGCCCTGATGCTGCGCGAAGGCCGTGACGACGTGATGCTGCCGCTGATGCGCCAGACCGCCAACGCCATCCGCGAACTGGCCATCCGTTTCGCCGACGTGCCGATGCTGTCGCGCACCCACGGCCAGCCGGCTTCGCCGACTACTCTGGGTAAAGAACTGGCCAACGTGGTTTACCGTCTCGAGCGCCAGATCGCTCAGGTCGCTGCCGTACCGCTGCTGGGCAAGATCAACGGCGCCGTCGGCAACTACAACGCGCACCTGTCGGCCTACCCGCAGATCGACTGGGAAGCCAATGCCCGCGCCTTCATCGAAGACGAGCTGGGTCTGGGCTTCAACCCGTACACCACGCAGATCGAACCGCACGACTACATCGCCGAGCTGTTCGATGCCATTGCGCGCTTCAACACCATCCTGATCGACTTCGACCGCGACATCTGGGGCTACATTTCCCTGGGTTATTTCAAGCAGCGCACCATCGCTGGCGAAATCGGTTCGTCGACCATGCCGCACAAGGTCAACCCGATCGACTTCGAAAACTCCGAAGGCAACCTGGGTATCGCCAACGCACTGTTCCAGCATCTGGCGAGCAAACTGCCGATCTCCCGCTGGCAGCGTGACCTGACCGACTCCACCGTCCTGCGCAACCTCGGTGTCGGCTTCGCCCACAGCGTGATCGCATACGAAGCCAGCCTCAAAGGCATCAGCAAACTGGAGCTCAACGAGCAGAAGATTGCCGCTGACCTCGACGCTTGCTGGGAAGTCCTGGCCGAGCCGATCCAGACCGTGATGCGTCGCTACAACATCGAAAACCCGTACGAAAAGCTGAAAGAACTGACCCGTGGCAAGGGCATCAGCCCTGAAGCGCTGCAGACTTTCATCGATGGCCTGGACATGCCAGCCGAAGCCAAAGCCGAGCTCAAGCAACTGACTCCGGCCAACTACATCGGCAACGCAGTGGCACAAGCCAAACGCATCTGATCGACCGTTTGCCCCGTTTGAGACGCCCGGCCGCGCCGGGCGTTTTTATTCCCGTCTGAAAAGTGCTTTTTTTCAATAGGTTACATATGAATTCCGATATTCCTCTTCAACTTCTGGGCGGCCTCACAGCACGCGAATTCCTGCGTGACTACTGGCAGAAAAAACCGCTGCTGATCCGTCAGGCGATTCCTGACTTCGAAAGCCCGATCGACGCCGACGAACTGGCCGGCCTGGCCCTGGAAGAAGAAGTCGAATCGCGCCTGGTGATCGAACATGGCGAGCGTCCATGGGAACTGCGTCGCGGCCCGTTCGCCGAAGACGAGTTCAGCAAATTGCCAGAAAAAGAGTGGACGCTGCTGGTGCAGGCGGTTGACCAGTTCGTGCCGGAAGTCAGCGAACTGCTGGAAAACTTCCGCTTCCTGCCGAGCTGGCGCGTCGACGACGTTATGATCAGCTTCGCCGCCCCGGGTGGCAGCGTCGGCCCGCATTTCGACAACTACGATGTGTTCCTGCTGCAGGGCCACGGCAAGCGCAACTGGAAAATCGGCCAGATGTGCGATTCCGAGAGCCCGCTGCTGCAACACGCCGACCTGCGCATCCTCGCTGAATTCCACGAGACCGAAGAATGGGTGCTGGAGCCAGGCGACATGCTCTACCTGCCGCCGCGTCTGGCCCATTGCGGCGTCGCGGTCGACAACTGCATGACTTACTCGGTCGGTTTCCGCGCGCCGAGCGCCGCTGAAGTGCTGACCCACTTCACCGACTTCCTCAGCCAGTTCCTGACTGACGAAGAGCGCTACACCGATGCCGACGCCAAGCCGGCGGTCGATCCGCACCAGATTCAACACGATGCACTGGATCGTCTGAAAAGCCTGCTCGCCGAACACATGAGCGACGAGCGTCTGCTGCTGACTTGGTTCGGCCAGTACATGACCGAGCCGCGCTACCCCGAATTGGTGGTCGGCCCGGAAGACGTCGAAGAAGAAGACTTCCTCGCCGCCCTGCAGGACGGCGCCGTGCTGATCCGCAACCCGAGCGCGCGCCTGGCCTGGTCGGAAGTCGACGACGATCTGCTGCTGTTCGCCAGTGGCCAGAGCCGCTACCTGCCGGGCAAGCTGCGTGAACTGCTGAAGCTGATCTGCGCCGCTGACGCCCTGCACGCCGATAACCTCGGCGAGTGGCTGAGCGACGAAGACGGCCGCAGCCTGCTCTGCGAACTGGTCAAGCAAGGAAGCCTGGGGTTCGCCGATGAATAAAATTCGCGTTCGTGTCGCAGACTGGCAGAAGGATATCGCCGAGATCCGGCGCATTCGTGAAACGGTGTTCATCGCCGAACAATCGGTGCCACCCGAGCTTGAGTGGGACGCCGACGACGCGACCGCCGTGCATTTTCTGGCGTTCGAAGGCGACTTCCCGATCGGCACGGCGCGACTGTTGCCCGATGGGCATATCGGTCGGGTTTCGGTACTCAAAGACTGGCGCGGAATGAAGGTCGGTGACGCGCTGATGCAAGCGGTCATCGCCGAAGCTGAAGCGCGCGGTTTGAAGCAACAGAAGCTCAGCGCTCAGGTGCAAGCCACGGCGTTCTATGAACGCCTGGGCTTCAGCCTGGTCAGCGAAGAGTTTCTTGAGGCCGGGATTCCGCATGTCGACATGGTTCGGCATTCGGCCTGACTCCGAGATCTCTAGATCCCTGTGGCGAGGGGATTTATCCCCGCTGCGGTGCGAAGCAGCCCCAGATCCAGAAAACTCGGTGAGTCAGTTAAATCGAGCGCGCTGGGTCGGCGACTGCTGCGCAGCCGAGCGGGGATAAATCCCCTCACCACAAAAGGCCGCAAGAACACCACAAAACGCCCCGCCATTTTCGGATGCCGGGGCGTTTTGCTGTCTACGATTCAACTTGCCCCACCCCGGGCCGACAAACTGGCAATATCAAGCCTTTCGAACGCGGAGATAACGGACATGTCCCTACGCACCCTGCTCACCACCCTGCTGCTCGGCTGCAGTTTTTCGGTGCTGGCAGCCACAGAAATCGTCCCCCTCAAATACCACACCAGCGCTGACATGTTGCCAGTGGCGCAGGATTTCATCGGCCAGGACGGTCAGGTCAGCGCTTACGGCAATCAGCTGATCGTCAAGGCCGAGCCGGGCAAGATTCAGGAGTTGAAGGATCTGCTGGCGCAACTCGATACCGCACCGAAGCGCTTGCTGATCACCGTCGACACCAACGAAAACAACGGCCGTGGCGACGAAGGTTATGCGGTCAATGGCGCCCAGCCGAGCCAGACCCGGATCATCAGCCGCAGCACCACCAGCCGCAACGGCGGCGTTCAGCAAGTGCAGACCAGCGAAGGCACTCCGGCGCTGATCCAGGTCGGCCAGAGCGTGCCGATCACCAACACCCAGAGCGATTCCTACGGCGGTTACAGCAGCGAGACCCAATACCGCAACGTCACCCAGGGTTTCTACGTCACCGCCAGCGTCACCGGCGAGACCGTTCATCTGGCGATCAGTACCAACCGTGACCGCATGAGCCAGGAACGTCCCGATGTAGTGAACGTGCAAAGCACCGACACAACCGTCACCGGGCGCCTCGGTGAGTGGATCACTCTGGCGGGCGTCAACAGCCAGACTCAGGCCGATAAACAGGGCCTGACCCGCAGCTACTCGACTCAAGGCCGTGATGACATGACCTTGCGGGTGAAAGTCGACACACTGGACTAAAGCACCGAAAACTGACTGATTAGTCGTATTAGACGAAAGATGTAGTGCTTGAAAAAAAGCACTACAAAACGTTTGACGCGAAAAAAAAGCGAAGGCATGATGGCCTCGCTCCCGCTAATCAGAGGCCCTGGCAAGGGCCTTCGAAGCGCCGTTCGCTCCTACCCCGCGAACCGCTTCGTGTCTGTACCGCCCACAAGGTGTGTTTGACGAGGTTGCCGACTGGAACGAAGTTGTCCCGAGGGACGGAAGCGTATTTAGGTAACCCGGCTTCACGCTGCTGACCGTATAAAGGCCCACGACGCCCGCATGCGCCCCGCAGTCCGCCACTACCTGCTCACTTCCCCTCGAGCCCATCGTTCATCCCGTCGCCTACCCCGCCGAATCCGACTTGACCACCTAAGCTTCTGGTCAGCGAGCGCAGGAATTTTCCACCGCAGAACAACTTTTCATAAAAGACGCGACGAGGTTTATCTCCATGGCACTGACACGCGAACAGCAAATTGCAGCCCTCGAAAAAGACTGGGCCGAGAACCCGCGCTGGAAAGGCGTGACTCGCACTTACTCCGCTGCCGACGTGGTCCGCCTGCGTGGCTCGGTTCAGCCAGAGCACACCTTCGCGAAGATGGGCGCCGAGAAGCTGTGGAACCTGGTCACCCAGGGTGCCAAGCCGTCCTTCCGTCCAGAGAAAGATTTCGTCAACTGCATGGGCGCCCTGACCGGCGGCCAGGCTGTTCAGCAGGTCAAGGCCGGTATCCAGGCGATCTACCTGTCCGGCTGGCAGGTGGCTGCGGACAACAACTCCGCAGAGTCCATGTACCCGGACCAGTCGCTGTACCCGGTGGACTCCGTACCAACCGTGGTCAAGCGCATCAACAACTCGTTCCGTCGTGCTGACCAGATCCAGTGGAAAGCCGGCAAGAACCCGGGCGACGACGGCTACATCGACTACTTCGCGCCGATTGTGGCTGACGCTGAAGCCGGTTTCGGCGGTGTACTCAACGCCTACGAGCTGATGAAAAGCATGATCGAAGCCGGCGCCGCTGGCGTTCACTTCGAAGACCAACTGGCCTCGGTGAAGAAATGCGGCCACATGGGCGGCAAGGTTCTGGTGCCAACCCAGGAAGCCGTGCAGAAGCTGACCGCTGCCCGTCTGGCCGCTGACGTTGCCGGCACGCCGACCATCATTCTGGCCCGCACCGACGCCAACGCGGCCGACCTGCTGACCTCCGATTGCGACCCGTACGATCAGCCATTCGTGACCGGCGAGCGTACTCAGGAAGGTTTCTACAAGGTACGTGCCGGCCTGGATCAAGCGATCGCCCGTGGCCTGGCTTACGCACCGTACGCCGACCTGATCTGGTGCGAAACCGCCAAGCCGGATCTGGAAGAAGCCCGTCGCTTCGCTGAAGCGATCAAGAAGGAATACCCGGACCAGCTGCTGTCGTACAACTGCTCGCCTTCCTTCAACTGGAAGAAGAACCTGGACGACGCAACCATCGCCAAGTTCCAGCGCGAACTGTCCGCCATGGGCTACAAGCACCAGTTCATCACCCTGGCCGGCATTCACAACATGTGGCACAGCATGTTCAACCTGGCGCACGACTACGCCCGCAACGACATGACTGCCTACGTGAAGCTGCAAGAGCAGGAATTCGCTGACGCCGCCAAGGGTTACACCTTCGTTGCGCACCAGCAGGAAGTGGGCACCGGCTACTTCGACGACATGACCACCGTGATCCAGGGTGGCTCGTCGTCGGTAACCGCGCTGACCGGTTCGACCGAAGAAGAACAGTTCCACTGATTCGGCTTCACCTGAGCAAACGGCCTTTGCGGATCGAATAAAAAGCTAACCGCAAAGCCGCAAGACTGACGCCCCGACTGGATCGGGGCGTTTTTTTGCCTGTTGGAATCTCAAAGACACTACAAATCCCCTGTGGGAGCGAGCCTGCTCGCGAAGGCGATAAGTCAGCTTGCACATCTGGAGGCTGATCCACCGCTTTCGCGAGCAGGCTCGCTCCCACAGGGCTACCGTCAGCCGCGAGACGAAACATTGATCTGAAGCGCTACAAGCGTCAGAAATTTCCGCTAAAACGGTAGGCTTCGCTACTTGCAGTAACGCGCAAGTAAGACAACTTCCCAGCCACTCACTCGTTAAACAGTTACAAAACCACGCCAAACGATATCAATTATCATTTAGCAGCAACTATGTTCGTTACAAACTCTACAAAACATAATTGATGGAAACCCGGCTAATGCCCGCAACGCATGGGCCGCAGCGCCTTCAGGAGGCGCTATGTCCTTAATCCGGTAAATAATTTCGCCTTTGGAATTTTACTTGCCGGGTGTTTAGCCATAAAATCAGCCCGATTGATTGCTGCGACATATCGTCACTGCCTTATTTCTTTATCAAGCTCAGAGACCTTTGCTCTCTGTTAAGGATTACCAGCATGCCCGAAGCGACAGGACTCATGGCCCACAACTGGGGCTTTGCCATTTTCCTTCTGGGTGTCGTCGGCCTGTGTGCCTTCATGCTTGGCGTCTCCAGCCTCCTCGGGTCAAAAGCCTGGGGTCGCAGCAAAAACGAACCGTTCGAGTCGGGCATGCTACCTACCGGTGGCGCCCGCTTGCGGCTCTCAGCCAAATTCTATCTGGTCGCGATGCTCTTCGTGATCTTCGATATCGAAGCCCTCTTTCTCTTTGCATGGTCTGTGTCCGTCCGCGAAAGCGGCTGGACCGGATTCGTCGAAGCTCTCGTTTTCATAGCAATTCTGTTGGCAGGTCTTGTCTACCTGTTCCGAGTGGGCGCCCTTGACTGGGCTCCGGAAGCTCGTCGCAAGCGGCAGGCGAAGCTGAAACAATGAGGCTTTGGCAATGCAATACAATCTCACCAGGATCGACCCCGATGCTCCTAACGAGCAGTATCCGATTGGCCAGCGGGAAACCGTTGCCGATCCGTTAGAAGATCAAGTCCACAAAAACATTTTCATGGGCAAGCTGGAAGACGTGCTGAGTGGCGCGGTCAACTGGGGACGTAAGAACTCCCTGTGGCCGTACAACTTCGGCCTGTCATGCTGCTACGTGGAAATGACCACCGCCTTCACGGCGCCCCACGACATCGCGCGCTTTGGCGCCGAAGTGATCCGGGCCTCGCCGCGTCAAGCCGACTTCATGGTTATCGCCGGCACCTGCTTCATCAAGATGGCGCCGATCATCCAGCGTCTCTACGAGCAAATGCTCGAGCCGAAATGGGTTATCTCCATGGGTTCGTGCGCCAACTCCGGCGGCATGTACGACATCTACTCCGTGGTTCAAGGGGTGGACAAGTTCCTGCCCGTGGACGTCTACGTACCTGGCTGCCCGCCCCGTCCGGAAGCATTTCTGCAAGGCTTGATGCTGTTGCAGGAATCGATTGGACAGGAGCGTCGTCCGCTTTCCTGGGTCGTTGGTGATCAAGGCGTCTATCGCGCCGACATGCCATCGCAGAAGGAACAGCGCCGCGAACAGCGAATCGCAGTCACCAATCTGCGCAGCCCTGACGAAGTCTGATCCAGTTCTGTTCCAAGTAACGAGAAGCTGGCTTCATTCTTTACGTTGACCGAAAGCGAAAAAATAACCATGACTACAGGCAGTGCTCTGTACATCCCGCCTTACAAGGCAGACGACCAGGATGTGGTCGTTGAATTGAACAACCGTTTTGGCGCCGAAGCGTTCACCGCTCAGTCGACCCGCACCGGCATGCCGGTGCTGTGGGTCGCACGCGCCAGACTCGTCGAAGTCCTGACTTTCCTGCGCAACCTGCCCAAGCCGTACGTCATGCTCTATGACCTGCACGGCGTGGACGAGCGTCTGCGCACCAAGCGTCAAGGGCTGCCGACCGGCGCCGATTTCACCGTGTTCTATCACCTCATGTCGCTGGAGCGTAATAGTGACGTGATGATCAAGGTGGCCTTGTCCGAAGGCGACCTCAGCATGCCTTCCGTCACCAGCATCTGGCCCAACGCCAACTGGTACGAGCGCGAAGTCTGGGACATGTTCGGCATCGACTTCAAAGGCCACCCGCACCTGTCGCGCATCATGATGCCGCCGACCTGGGAAGGTCACCCGCTGCGCAAGGACTTCCCGGCGCGCGCCACCGAATTCGACCCATACAGCCTCAACCTCGCCAAGCAGCAGCTGGAAGAGGAAGCCGCGCGCTTCCGTCCGGAAGACTGGGGCATGAAGCGTTCCGGTGCCAACGAGGACTACATGTTCCTCAACCTCGGCCCGAACCACCCTTCGGCGCACGGTGCGTTCCGCATCATCCTGCAGCTGGACGGCGAAGAGATCGTCGATTGCGTCCCGGACATCGGTTACCACCACCGTGGCGCCGAGAAGATGGGCGAGCGCCAGTCCTGGCACAGCTACATTCCGTACACCGACCGTATCGACTACCTCGGCGGCGTGATGAACAACCTGCCGTACGTGCTCTCGGTCGAGAAGCTCGCCGGTATCAAGGTGCCGCAGAAGGTCGATGTCATCCGCATCATGATGGCCGAGTTCTTCCGGATCACCAGCCACCTGCTGTTCCTCGGTACCTACATCCAGGATGTCGGCGCCATGACCCCGGTGTTCTTCACCTTCACCGACCGCCAGAAGGCGTACACGGTGATCGAAGCCATCACCGGTTTCCGTCTGCACCCGGCCTGGTACCGCATCGGCGGCGTTGCCCACGACCTGCCGCGCGGCTGGGAAAAACTGGTCAAGGATTTCGTCGAGTGGATGCCCAAGCGTCTGGACGAATACACCAAGGCCGCCCTGCAGAACAGCATCCTCAAGGGTCGTACCGTCGGCGTCGCTGCCTACAACACCAAAGAGGCCCTGGAATGGGGCGTCACCGGTGCCGGCCTGCGTTCGACCGGTTGCGATTTCGACCTGCGTAAAGCGCGTCCGTACTCGGGCTACGAGAACTTCGAATTCGAAGTGCCGCTGGCCGTCAACGGCGATGCCTATGACCGCTGCATGGTCCGCGTCGAAGAGATGCGCCAGAGCATCAAGATCATCGATCAATGCATGCGCAACATGCCGGAAGGCCCGTACAAGGCGGATCACCCGCTGACCACGCCGCCGCCGAAAGAGCGCACGCTGCAGCACATCGAAACCCTGATCACGCACTTCCTCCAGGTTTCGTGGGGCCCGGTCATGCCGGCCAACGAATCCTTCCAGATGATCGAAGCGACCAAGGGCATCAACAGTTATTACCTGACGAGCGACGGCGGCACCATGAGCTACCGTACCCGGATCCGTACTCCGAGCTTCCCGCATCTGCAACAGATCCCTTCGGTGATCAAAGGCAGCATGGTCGCGGACTTGATTGCGTACCTGGGTAGTATTGACTTCGTTATGGCCGACGTGGACCGCTAAGCATGAACAGCACGCTTATCCAGACAGACCGTTTCACCTTGAGTGAAACCGAGCGCTCGGCCATCGAGCACGAGCTGCATCACTACGAAGACCCGCGCGCGGCGTCGATCGAAGCCCTGAAGATCGTGCAGAAGGAACGCGGCTGGGTGCCGGATGGCGCCCTCTACGCGATCGGCGAGATCCTCGGCATCCCGGCCAGCGACGTTGAAGGCGTGGCGACGTTCTACAGCCAGATCTTCCGTCAGCCGGTCGGCCGCCACATCATTCGCGTCTGCGACAGCATGGTCTGCTACATCGGCGGCCACGAGTCGGTGGTCAGCGAAATCCAGAACAATCTGGGCATCGGCCTGGGTCAGACCACCGCCGACGGTCGTTTCACCCTGCTGCCTGTCTGCTGCCTCGGCAACTGCGACAAGGCACCGGCGCTGATGATCGACGACGACACCTTTGGCGACGTGCAGCCTGCTGGCGTGGCCAAACTGCTCGAGGGCTACGTATGACCCTGACATCTTTTGGTCCAGCCAACCGCATCCAGCGCTCGGCCGAGACGCACCCGCTGACCTGGCGTCTGCGCGATGACGGCGAAGCCGTGTGGCTTGACGAGTACCAGGCCAAGAACGGTTACGCCGCTGCGCGCAAAGCCTTCGCCGAGATGGATCAGGACGCCATCGTCCAGACCGTCAAAGACGCTGGCCTCAAAGGTCGCGGCGGTGCCGGCTTCCCCACTGGCGTGAAGTGGGGCCTGATGCCCAAGGACGAATCCATCAACATCCGCTACCTGCTGTGCAACGCGGATGAAATGGAGCCGAACACCTGGAAAGACCGCATGCTGATGGAGCAACTGCCCCATCTGCTGATCGAAGGCATGCTGATCAGTGCCCGCGCGCTGAAAACCTACCGTGGCTACATCTTCCTGCGCGGCGAATACACCACCGCCGCCAAGCACCTCAACCGTGCCGTGGAAGAAGCCAAGGCGGCCGGCCTGCTGGGCAAGAACATTCTCGGTTCGGGTTTCGATTTCGAGCTGTTCGTCCACACCGGCGCCGGGCGTTACATCTGCGGTGAAGAAACCGCACTGATCAACTCCCTCGAAGGCCGCCGCGCCAACCCGCGCTCCAAGCCGCCCTTCCCTGCCGCCGTCGGCGTGTGGGGCAAGCCGACCTGCGTGAACAACGTCGAAACCCTGTGCAACGTGCCGGCGATCATTGCCGACGGCGTTGACTGGTACAAATCGTTGGCCCGCGAAGGCTCCGAAGACATGGGCACCAAGCTCATGGGCTTCTCCGGCAAGGTCAAGAACCCGGGCCTGTGGGAACTGCCATTCGGCGTCACCGGTCGTGAACTGTTCGAAGATTACGCCGGCGGCATGCGCGACGGCTTCAAGCTCAAGGCCTGGCAACCAGGGGGTGCCGGTACCGGTTTCCTTCTGCCTGAGCACCTCGACGCACAAATGTACGCCGGCGGTATCGCCAAGGTCGGCACCCGGATGGGTACCGGTCTGGCGATGGCGGTGGACGACAGCGTCAACATGGTCTCGCTGCTGCGCAACATGGAGCAGTTCTTCGCTCGCGAATCCTGCGGTTTCTGCACCCCGTGCCGCGATGGTTTGCCGTGGAGCGTCAAGCTGCTGATGGCCATCGAACAGGGCAAGGGCCAGCCGGGCGACATCGAGACCCTGCTGGGTCTGGTCGGTTTCCTCGGCCCGGGCAAGACCTTCTGTGCTCACGCACCGGGTGCCGTGGAGCCGCTGGGCAGCGCGATCAAATACTTCCGTCCAGAGTTCGAAGCCGGTATCGCGCCTGTCAGCGCCGCCGTCCCGCCTCTGGCAAGGCCGATCGTAGTCGGCGCGTAAACGCTTAAAAAGGCGAAGGGTCCGTGCCCTTCGCCTTTCGTCCGATGACGCCCTCCGGGGCTGTTTGGATTCGGACGCATAACAAGATTCCATTAGCCACGCCCGCTGACACCGGGCCAACGAAGACCTTTGAACCATGGCCACTATCCACGTAGACGGCAAAGCGCTCGAAGTCGACGGGGCAGACAACCTGTTACAGGCATGTCTGTCGCTGGGCCTCGACATTCCATATTTCTGCTGGCACCCCGCGCTCGGTAGCGTCGGAGCCTGCCGCCAGTGCGCGGTCAAGCAGTACACCGACGAGAACGACACCCGTGGTCGTATCGTCATGTCCTGCATGACCCCCGCCACCGACAACACCTGGATCTCCATCGACGATGAAGAATCCAAGGCGTTCCGCGCCAGCGTTGTCGAATGGCTGATGACCAACCACCCGCACGACTGCCCGGTGTGCGAGGAAGGCGGTCACTGCCACCTGCAAGACATGACAGTGATGACCGGCCACAACGAGCGCCGTTATCGCTTCAGCAAACGCACCCACCAGAACCAGCAACTCGGCCCGTTCATTTCCCACGAAATGAACCGCTGCATTGCTTGCTACCGCTGCGTGCGTTTCTACAAGGACTACGCCGGCGGCACTGACCTCGGTGTATTCGGCGCCCACGACAACGTGTACTTCGGTCGCGTTGAGGACGGCACCCTCGAAAGCGAGTTCTCCGGCAACCTCACCGAGGTCTGCCCGACCGGTGTGTTCACCGACAAGACTCACTCCGAGCGCTACAACCGCAAGTGGGACATGCAGTTCGCGCCGAGCATCTGCCATGGCTGCTCGAGCGGTTGCAACATTTCCCCGGGCGAGCGTTACGGTGAACTGCGTCGCATCGAAAACCGTTTCAACGGTTCGGTTAACCAGTACTTCCTCTGCGACCGTGGCCGTTTCGGTTATGGCTACGTGAACCGCACCGACCGTCCACGTCAGCCGCTGCTGGCCGATGGCACCAAGCTCAGCCTCGACGCTGCGCTGGACAAAGCCGCCGACCTGCTGCGCGGACGCAACATCGTCGGCATCGGTTCGCCGCGTGCCAGCCTCGAAAGCAACTACGCGTTGCGCGAACTGGTTGGTGCCGAGCACTTCTATTCGGGTATCGAAGCCTCCGAGCTGGAGCGCATCCGTCTGGTCCTGCAGGTGCTGAACGACAGCCCGCTGCCAGTGCCGAACATGCGCGAGATCGAAGATCACGACGCGATCTTCGTCCTCGGCGAAGACCTGACCCAGACCGCCGCGCGCATGGCGCTGGCTCTGCGTCAGTCGGTCAAGGGCAAGGCTGAAGACATGGCCGAAGCCATGCGCGTCCAGCCTTGGCTCGACGCGGCGGTGAAGAACATCGGCCAGCACGCGCTGAACCCGCTGTTCATCGCCAGCCTCGCCGAAACCAAGCTCGACGACGTCGCTGAAGAATGCGTACACGCAGCTCCGGATGATCTGGCGCGCATCGGTTTCGCCGTGGCTCACGCGCTGGACGCCAGTGCCCCGGCCGTTGAAGGTCTGGACACCGAAGCCCTGGAACTGGCGCAGCGCATCGCCGATGCCCTGCTCGCCGCCAAGCGTCCGCTGATCATCGCCGGTACTTCGCTGGGCTCCAAAGCCCTGATCGAAGCTGCCGCGAACATCGCCAAAGCCCTGAAGCTGCGCGAGAAGAACGGTTCGATCAGCCTGATCGTGCCGGAAGCCAACAGCCTCGGTCTGGCCATGCTCGGTGGCGAATCGGTCGACGCCGCGCTGCAAGCGGTCATCGATGGCAAGGCCGACGCTATCGTCGTGCTGGAAAACGATCTGTACACCCGCACCGCCAAAGCCAAGGTCGATGCCGCACTGAACGCCGCGAAAGTAGTGATCGTTGCCGACCATCAGAAAACCGCCACCACCGATCGCGCGCACCTGGTTCTGCCAGCGGCAAGCTTCGCCGAGGGCGACGGCACGCTGGTCAGCCAGGAAGGCCGCGCCCAGCGTTTCTTCCAGGTTTTCGATCCGCAATACCTGGACGCGAGCATTCTGGTGCACGAAGGCTGGCGCTGGCTGCACGCCCTGCGCTCGACCCTGCTGAACCAGCCGATCGACTGGACGCAACTTGACCACGTCACCGCTGCCGTTGCCTCGAGCACCGCGCAACTGGCGCGTATCGTCGACGCAGCCCCATCGGCCGCGTTCCGCATCAAGGGTCTGAAACTGGCCCGTGAGCCACTGCGTTATTCCGGTCGCACCGCCATGCGCGCCGACATCAGCGTTCACGAACCACGCACCCCGCAAGACCAGGACACCGCGTTCGCCTTCTCCATGGAAGGTTACTCGGGCTCCGCCGAACCGCGTCAGCAGGTGCCATTCGCATGGTCGCCGGGCTGGAACTCGCCACAAGCGTGGAACAAGTTCCAGGACGAAGTCGGTGGTCATCTGCGCGCTGGCGACCCGGGCACACGCCTGATCGAAAGCACTGGCGACTCGCTGAACTGGTTCGCTGCTGCTCCGCGCGCATTCAACCCGGCGCCGGGTACATGGCAAGCCGTGCCGTTCTTCCACCTGTTCGGCAGCGAAGAAAACTCTTCGAAAGCCGCCCCGGTACAGGAACGCATTCCGGCACCTTACGTCGCGCTGGCGAAATCCGAAGCGGATCGCCTCGGCGTCAACGACGGTGCCCTGCTGAGCCTGAACGTGGCCGGTCAGACATTGCGTCTGCCGCTGCGCATCAATGAAGAACTGGGCGCCGGTCTGGTGGCATTGCCTGCGGGCATCGCCGGCATTCCACCGGCATTCGCCGGCGTGTCCGTCGACGGTCTGCAGGAGGCAGCGCAATGACCTGGTTCACCCCTGAAGTGATCGATGTGATCCTGACGGTCATCAAAGCCATCGTGATCCTGCTGGCCGTGGTGGTCGCGGGCGCCTTGCTCAGCTTTGTCGAACGTCGCCTGCTGGGCTGGTGGCAGGACCGTTACGGTCCGAACCGCGTTGGCCCGTTCGGCATGTTCCAGATCGCCGCCGACATGCTGAAGATGTTCTTCAAGGAAGACTGGACCCCGCCATTTGCCGACAAGGTGATCTTCACTTTGGCACCGGTGGTGGCCATGTCCGCCCTGCTGATCGCCTTCGCGATCATCCCGATCACCCCGACCTGGGGCGTGGCGGATCTGAACATCGGCCTGCTGTTCTTCTTCGCCATGGCCGGTCTGTCGGTGTACGCGGTGCTGTTCGCCGGCTGGTCGAGCAACAACAAGTTCGCCCTGCTCGGCAGCTTGCGTGCCTCGGCACAGACCGTGTCCTACGAAGTGTTCATGGGCCTGGCCCTGATGGGCATTGTGGTGCAGGTCGGTTCGTTCAACATGCGCGACATCGTTGAGTACCAGGCGCAGAACCTGTGGTTCATCATTCCGCAGTTCTTCGGCTTCTGTACCTTCTTCATCGCTGGCGTCGCCGTGACTCACCGTCACCCGTTCGACCAGCCGGAAGCGGAACAGGAACTGGCCGACGGTTACCACATTGAATACGCCGGTATGAAATGGGGCATGTTCTTCGTCGGTGAATACATCGGCATCATCCTGATCTCGGCGCTGCTGGTCACCCTGTTCTTCGGTGGCTGGCACGGTCCGTTCGGCATCCTGCCGCAACTGTCCTTCGTCTGGTTCGCACTGAAGACCGCGTTCTTCATCATGCTGTTCATCCTGCTGCGCGCTTCCATCCCGCGTCCGCGTTATGACCAGGTGATGGATTTCAGCTGGAAATTCTGCCTGCCACTGACCCTGATCAATTTGCTGGTGACCGCTGCGGTTGTGTTGATGAACACGCCTGCGGTTGCGGTTCAGTGAGGATTTGACCCATGTTCAAATATATTGGCGACATCGTTAAGGGTACCGGTACCCAGTTGCGCAGCCTGGTCATGGTCTTCGGCCATGGCTTTCGCAAGCGCGACACCCTGCAATACCCCGAGGAGCAGGTCTACCTGCCGCCGCGTTACCGTGGCCGCATCGTCCTGACCCGCGACCCCGATGGCGAAGAACGCTGCGTAGCCTGCAACCTGTGCGCCGTGGCCTGCCCGGTGGGTTGCATCTCGCTGCAGAAAGCTGAAACCGAAGACGGTCGCTGGTACCCGGACTTCTTCCGGATCAACTTCTCGCGCTGCATTTTCTGCGGTCTCTGCGAGGAAGCCTGCCCGAC
Source organism: Pseudomonas sp. PS01270 (assembly GCF_029959775.1). Taxonomy (NCBI): domain Bacteria; kingdom Pseudomonadati; phylum Pseudomonadota; class Gammaproteobacteria; order Pseudomonadales; family Pseudomonadaceae; genus Pseudomonas; species Pseudomonas sp. PS01270. Next base: position 39,721 of record NZ_JASCPT010000025.1, read on the forward strand.
CACCGCGATCCAGCTGACCCCGGATTTCGAGATGGCCGAGTTCAAACGTCAGGACCTGGTGTACGAGAAAGAAGATCTTTTGATCTCCGGCCCCGGCAAAAACCCTGATTACAACTTCTATCGTGTTGCAGGTATGGCAATCGCTGGCAAGCCGAAAGGCGCTGCGCAGAACGAAGCCGAACCGATCAACGTGAAGAGCTTGCTGCCTTAAGGAAGAACGATGGAATTCGCTTTCTATTTCGCATCGGGTATTGCTGTGGTGTCCACGCTGCGTGTGGTCACCAACACCAACCCTGTGCACGCCCTGCTCTACCTGATCATCTCGTTGATCGCCGTGGCCATGACCTTCTTCGCCCTCGGCGCGCCGTTTGCCGGTGTGCTGGAAGTGATCGCCTACGCCGGCGCCATCATGGTGCTGTTCGTGTTCGTGGTGATGATGCTCAACCTGGGTCCCGCCTCGGTGCAGCAGGAACGCACCTGGCTCAAGCCCGGCATCTGGGCAGGACCGGTGATTCTTGCCGCACTGCTGCTGGCCGAACTGCTGTATGTGCTGTTCGCTCACCAGAGCGGTCAGGCCATCGGCCACACCACCGTAGACGCGAAAGCCGTGGGCATCAGCCTGTTCGGCCCGTACCTGCTGGTGGTCGAACTCGCCTCGATGCTGCTGCTCGCCGCAGCCGTCACGGCGTTCCATTTGGGCCGTAACGAGGCGAAGGAGTAAGACATGCCTGCTATCCCTCTCGAACATGGACTGGCCGTCGCCGGCATCCTGTTCTGCCTTGGTCTGGTCGGCCTGATGGTCCGCCGCAACATTTTGTTCGTGTTGATGAGCCTGGAAGTGATGATGAACGCCTCTGCCCTGGCCTTCATCGTTGCGGGCGCCCGCTGGGCGCAGCCGGATGGACAGATCATGTTCATCCTGGTGATCAGCCTTGCCGCAGCCGAGGCCAGTATTGGCCTGGCGATCCTGCTGCAACTGTATCGCCGCTTCCACACGCTCGATATCGACGCTGCCAGTGAGATGCGCGGATGAACCTACTCTTTCTGACTTTCGTATTCCCTCTGATCGGGTTCCTGTTGCTGTCGTTCTCGCGCGGCCGCTTCTCGGAAAACCTCTCGGCGCTGATCGGTGTCGGTTCGATCGGCCTGTCGGCCATCGTCACCGCTTACGTGATCTGGCAATTCAACGTCGCACCGCCGGAGGGTGGCGTGTACACCCAGGTGCTGTGGCGCTGGATGTCGGTGGAAGGTTTCCAGCCGAACTTCGCGCTGTACCTGGATGGCCTGTCGGTGACCATGCTCGGTGTGGTCGTCGGCGTCGGCTTCCTGATCCACCTGTTCGCGTCCTGGTACATGCGTGGCGAAGACGGTTACTCGCGCTTCTTCTCGTACACCAACCTGTTCATCGCCAGCATGCTGTTCCTGATCCTCGGCGATAACCTGCTGTTCATCTACTTCGGCTGGGAAGGCGTGGGCCTGTGCTCGTACCTGTTGATCGGTTTCTACTACAGCAACCGCAACAACGGTAATGCGGCACTCAAGGCATTCATCGTCACCCGCATCGGCGACGTGTTCATGGCCATCGGCCTGTTCATCCTGTTCCAGCAACTGGGCACGCTGAACGTCCAGGAACTGCTGGTACGTGCGCCGGAGCACTTCAAGGTCGGCGACTTCTGGATCGTTCTGGCAACCCTGATGCTGCTCGGTGGTGCTGTCGGTAAATCGGCGCAACTGCCGCTGCAAACCTGGCTCGCGGATGCGATGGCCGGCCCTACCCCGGTTTCGGCACTGATCCACGCCGCGACCATGGTCACCGCCGGTGTCTACCTGATCGCCCGTACCCATGGTCTGTTTGCCTTGGCGCCGGACATCCTGCACCTCGTCGGCATCGTCGGTGGCGTGACCCTGGTACTGGCCGGTTTTGCCGCGCTGGTGCAGACCGACATCAAACGTATCCTCGCCTACTCGACCATGAGCCAGATCGGCTACATGTTCCTGGCGCTGGGCGTTGGCGCCTGGGAAGGCGCGATCTTCCACCTGATGACCCACGCCTTCTTCAAGGCCCTGCTGTTCCTTGCTTCCGGTGCGGTGATCGTTGCCTGCCACCACGAGCAGAACATCTTCAAGATGGGCGGTCTGTGGAAGAAATTGCCACTGGCCTACGCCAGCTTCATCGTCGGCGGTGCTGCACTGGCCGCTCTGCCACTGGTTACCGCTGGCTTCTACTCCAAGGACGAAATCCTCTGGGAAGCGTTCGCCAGCGGCAACCAGGGTCTGCTTTACGCAGGTCTGGTCGGTGCGTTCATGACGTCGCTGTACACCTTCCGCCTGATCTTCATCGCGTTCCACGGTGAAGCCAAGACCGAAGCCCACGCCGGCCACGGCATTGCCCACTGGCTGCCACTGTCGGTGTTGATCGTGCTGTCGACTTTCGTCGGCGCGATGATCGTGCCACCGCTGCACGGCGTACTGCCGCAAAGCGTCGGCCATGCCGGTGGCGAAGCCAAGCACAGTCTGGAAATCGCCTCGGGCGCCATCGCCCTGGCCGGTATCCTGCTGGCAGCGCTGCTGTTCCTTGGCAAGCGTCGCTTCGTCACGGCGATCGCCAACAGCGGCATCGGCCGTTTCCTTTCGGCCTGGTGGTTCGCTGCCTGGGGCTTCGACTGGATCTACGACAAACTGTTCGTCAAGCCGTACCTTGCGATCAGCCATGTACTGCGCAAAGACCCGCTCGACCAGACCATCGGTCTGATCCCGCGTATGGCCAAGGGTGGTCACACTGCCCTGAGCCGCACCGAGACCGGTCAACTGCGTTGGTACGCCGCCTCGATGGCTGCTGGTGCCGTGCTGGTGATCGGCGCCATCGTGCTGGTAGCGGTCTGATATGAACCTTGCGAATTTGCGAAAGGAAACGAGCCCGTCATGATTCTGCCTTGGCTAATCCTGATCCCCTTCATCGGCGGCCTGCTGTGCTGGATGGGTGAGCGCTTCGGCGCTACCCTCCCGCGCTGGATTGCGCTGTTGACCATGACCCTGGAACTCGCGCTCGGCCTCTGGCTGTGGGCCCACGGTGACTATTCATTCGCACCGGCGCCGGGCGCCGATCCGACCTGGGCGCTTGAGTTCAAGCATGTCTGGATCCAGCGTTTCGGCATCAACGTGCACCTGGCCCTCGACGGCCTGTCGCTGTTGATGATCCTGCTTACCGGCCTGCTGGGTATCCTCTCGGTACTCTGCTCGTGGAAAGAAATCCAACGTCACGTTGGCTTCTTCCACCTCAACCTGATGTGGATCCTGGGCGGTGTGGTCGGCGTGTTCCTCGCCCTCGACCTGTTCATGTTCTTCTTCTTCTGGGAAATGATGCTGGTGCCGATGTACTTCCTCATCGCGCTCTGGGGTCACAGTTCTTCGGACGGCAAGAAAACCCGGATCTATGCAGCGACCAAGTTCTTCATCTTCACTCAGGCGTCCGGCCTGATCATGCTGGTGGCGATCCTCGGTCTGGTGCTGGTCAACTTCAACAACACCGGCGTGATCACCTTCAACTACGCCGACCTGTTGAAAACCAAGATGTCGATGACCACCGAGTACATTCTGATGCTCGGCTTCTTCATCGCCTTCGCGGTCAAGCTGCCCGTCGTACCGTTCCACTCCTGGCTGCCTGATGCTCACGCCCAGGCACCGACTGCCGGTTCCGTCGACCTCGCCGGTATCCTGCTGAAAACCGCGGCCTACGGTCTGCTGCGTTTCGCCCTGCCGCTGTTCCCGAACGCTTCGGCCGAGTTCGCGCCGGTCGCCATGACCCTGGGTCTGATCGGGATCTTCTACGGCGCGTTCCTCGCGTTCGCACAAACCGACATCAAGCGTCTGATTGCCTTCTCTTCCGTTTCCCACATGGGCTTCGTGTTGATCGGTATCTACTCCGGCAGCCAACTGGCGCTGCAAGGCGCAGTGATCCAGATGCTGGCGCACGGTCTGTCGGCAGCGGCACTGTTTATCCTCAGCGGTCAGTTGTACGAGCGTCTGCACACTCGTGACATGCGTGAGATGGGCGGTCTGTGGTCGCGTATCGCTTACCTGCCGGCGATCAGCCTGTTCTTCGCTGCGGCGTCGCTGGGCTTGCCGGGCACCGGTAACTTCGTCGGCGAATTCCTGATCCTGATTGGCTCCTTCGCCAGCGCTCCATGGGTCACGGCGATTGCCACGTCCGGTCTGGTGTTCGGTTCGGTCTACTCGCTGATCATGATCCACCGTGCCTACTTCGGCCCGTCGAAATCCGACGCGGTGCTGCACGGCATGGACGCGCGCGAACTGATCATGGTGCTCGGTCTGGCGGTGTTGCTGATTTATCTCGGCGTCTACCCGCAACCGTTCCTCGACACCTCTGCCGCCACCATGCATGGCGTGCAGCAGTGGCTCGGCACCGCCTTCTCTCAACTCGCTTCGGCCCGGTAAGAGCGCTATGGAATTCACGATTCAACACTTTATTGCGCTTGCGCCACTGTTGATCACCAGCCTCACCATTATCGTGGTGATGCTGGCAATCGCCTGGCGCCGCAACCACTCGCAGACCTTCCTGATTTCGGTGGCGGGTCTGAACCTGGCCCTGCTGTCGATCCTGCCTGCGTTGAAAGTCGCGCCTCTGGCCGTGACCCCATTGCTGCAAATCGATGCCTTCGCCTGCCTGTACATGGCGATGATCCTGGTCGCCACCCTCGCCTGCGTCACCCTTGCCCACGCCTATCTGGGTGATGGCGGTTCGGGTTACCCGGGCAACCGCGAAGAACTGTATCTGCTGATCCTGATGGCCGCCGCCGGTGGTCTGGTCCTGGTCAGCGCGCAGCACCTGGCCGGGTTGTTTATCGGTCTGGAACTGCTCTCGGTACCGGTCTACGGTCTGGTGGCTTACGCCTTCTTCAACAAGCGTTCGCTGGAAGCCGGCATCAAGTACATGGTGCTGTCGGCCGCCGGTTCCGCGTTCCTGCTGTTCGGTATGGCGCTGCTCTACGCCGACGCCGGTTCGCTGAGCTTCGTCGGCATCGGTCAGGCCCTGGCCGCGACTGGCCTGCCAAGCCCGCTGGCGCAACTGGGCCTGGGCATGATGCTCATCGGTCTGGCGTTCAAGCTGTCGCTGGTACCGTTCCACCTGTGGACGCCGGACGTCTACGAAGGTGCACCGGCACCGGTGGCGGCGTTCCTCGCTACCGCTTCGAAGGTCGCAGTGTTTGCGGTGATGGTGCGTCTGTTCCAGCTCTCCCCTGCTGCCAGCAGTGGTGTGCTGAGCGATGTGCTCAGCGTTATCGCGGTCGCCTCGATCCTGTTCGGTAACCTGCTGGCCCTGACCCAGAGCAACCTCAAGCGTCTGCTCGGTTACTCGTCCATTGCGCACTTCGGCTATCTGCTGATCGCATTGGTGGCGAGCAAGGGTCTGGCGGTGGAAGCCATCGGCGTCTATCTGGTGACTTATGTCATCACCAGCCTCGGCGCGTTCGGCGTGATCACCCTGATGTCGTCGCCGTACAACGGCCGCGACGCCGACGCCCTGTACGAGTACCGCGGCCTGTTCTGGCGCCGTCCGTACCTGACCGCCGTGCTCACCGTGATGATGCTGTCCCTGGCCGGCATCCCGCTGACCGCCGGCTTCATCGGCAAGTTCTACATCATCGCCAGCGGCGTCGAAACGCGTCAGTGGTGGCTGGTCGGCGCACTGGTACTGGGCAGCGCCATCGGCGTTTTCTACTACCTGCGCGTGATGGTCACCCTGTACCTGATCGAGCCTAACCTGCGTCGCCACGACGCCCAGCTGCACTGGGAACAGAAGGCAGGCGGCGTGATGCTGCTGGCCATCGCCCTGGTCGCATTCTTCCTGGGCGTATACCCGCAGCCATTGCTGGTGCTGGTACAACAGGCGGGTCTGGCGGGCTGATTGCTCGGCTAATCTGGCTGGAAATGAAAACGGCACCTTCGGGTGCCGTTTTTTGTTTGTAGCAGAAGTCGATATCGCCGGCGTTTGTGCAAGCGTCATCGCGGGCAAGCCCGCTCCCACAGGTGTGTGTGTGGCTCATAGCATCCGGGTGCATCGCTCCTGCAGTCTCGTGTACTGCCTGGGTTCTGGATACAGCATGAAAGCGTTTTGTACGATATTTTACCGGCCCACTCGCATCCTTATACAAACTCCGAAAGCTCTCTCCTTAACCTCCGTTTCGTCCTACAGCCAACCCCGGAGAACAGTTCTAAGGTAGGTGCCCTGGCAGGTGGATATTGAATCGAGGCGGGTAATGAAACGAGATATCTTTTGTGAGTTGATGGAGGGTGTCGATGCTTTGGCTGCCCAGCGACAATGCAATGTTGCGCAACTGCACTATCAGCGCAGGTCGACGGATAGGACGCTTGGCTGCACGGAGCATTGGCGCGACTTTGCAGCGCTGAAATATTCTGGCTATATTTATCCAGAATACAGAGGTGAGCTGATGATCATCGTTCCGCTGGCTGAGGCCAAAAACAATTTATCGAAACTCGTCGATGATGCCGCTGCTGGCCAAGTCATCACGATTGCCAAGCATGGGCGGGCGATGGCTCGTCTTGTTCCGATAGGGAGATCCAGCGCACAGCGCATTGGCGCGATGAAGGGCAAACTCGTACTGCCCCAAGATTTCGACTCACCTCTTTCCGACGAAATATTGGATGCATTTGAAGGCACGCAGGCATGAGGCTTCTGCTTGACACGCATATTCTGCTCTGGACGCTAAGTGATGATGCCAGACTGACCACCAAAGCCAGAAAAATCATTGAAAATGCAGCTGATATCTACGTGAGCGCGGCAACATTCTGGGAAATGGCGATCAAGGTCGGACTTGGAAAGCTGAATGTCGACCTAGAAGAAATCCGTCAATATTGCATTGATAGCGGGTTTATTGAATTGCCAGTGAGCGCAGAACACGCGATTGCGGTGAAAGATCTTGAACACCATCACCGGGATCCGTTTGACCGCATTATTGTGGCCACAGCAATGACCGAGCCGATGAAGCTGCTCACGGCTGATCCTTTGGTGGCTCAGTACACCGATCTGGCCGTTCTGGTCTGACCCGGCGGTGGCAAGTCAGTCGACATCATTGTGTTTTGCACATCGCTTTCGCGAGCAGGCTCGCTCACACAATGGATAGGTCTGCTCAAAACATCCGATGACACCTTAGGTCCTGTGAGAGCGAGCCTGCTCGCGAAAGCCGCAGATCAGGCAGCAAAAAAAACGGCACCTTCCGGTGCCGTTCGCTTCTCACATTTCCAACATCACTTGCGCGCATCCGCCCAGGATTTCAGCAGTTCGCTATAGCTCACGGTTTCGCCCTTCGGCTTCTCGTTGGCCAGTTTCGGCTTCGGTGCGCCCGGTTGATCGAACCAGTATTGCGCATCGCGTTCCGGGTTCATTTTTGGTGCGCAAGTGGCCTGGGCCTTGGAGCGCTCGAGGCGTTCCATGATGCGGTCCTGATCCTTGGCCAGGCCATCAAGCGCTTGTTGCGGTGTTTTCTCGCCGCTGGCCGCTTCGGCGATATGGCTCCACCACAGCTGAGCGAGACGTGGATAGTCGGGCACGTTGGTGCCGGTCGGCGACCATTGCACACGGGCCGGGCTGCGATAGAACTCGACCAGACCACCGAGTTTCGGCGCCAGATCGGTCATGGCCTGCGAGTTGATGTCCGACTCGCGAATAGGTGTCAGACCGACAATGGTTTTCTTCAGCGAAACAGTTTTCGACGTGACGAACTGCGCGTACAGCCACGCCGCGAGTTTCTGTTTCTCAGGCGTGGATTTCATGAACGTCCACGACCCCACATCCTGATAGCCGAGCTTCATGCCTTCTTCCCAATACGGGCCTTTAGGCGACGGCGCCATGCGCCATTTCGGCGTGCCGTCGGCGTTGACCACCGGCAGGCCGGGTTTGGTCATGTCGGCGGTGAACGCGGTGTACCAAAAGATCTGCTGGGCAATGTTGCCCTGCGACGGCACCGGGCCGGACTCGGAGAAAGTCATGCCGGCCGCTTCCGGTGGCGCGTATTTCTTCAGCCAGTCGACGTATTTGGTGGTGGCAAACACGGCCGCCGGGCCGTTGGTGTCGCCGCCACGGGTCACGCTTGAACCGACGGGATGACAGTCCTCGACGCGGATGCCCCACTCGTCCACCGGCAAACCGTTGGGCAGTCCCTTGTCACCGCCACCGGCCATGGAGAACCAGGCGTCGGTGAAGCGCCAGCCCAGCGACGGGTCTTTTTTGCCGTAATCCATGTGGCCGTAGACGCGTTTGCCGTCGATTTCCTTGACGTCTTCGCTGAAGAATTTGGCGATGTCTTCATAGGCCGACCAGTTCACTGGCACGCCCAACTCGTAACCGTACTTCTCCTTGAACTTGGCTTTCAGATCAGCGCGCTCGAACCAGTCGGCACGGAACCAGTACAGGTTGGCGAATTGCTGGTCGGGCAGTTGATAGATCTTGCCGTCCGGCGCAGTAGTGAAGGAAATGCCGATGAAGTCCTTGATGTCGAGAGTTGGCGAGGTGAAATTCTTGCCTTCGTTGGCCATCAGGTCGGTGATCGATTCGGTCTTGCCGTAGCGAAAGTGCGTGCCGATCAGGTCAGAGTCGTTGACCCAGCCGTCGTAGATGTTCTTGTCCGACTGCATCACCGTCTGCATTTTCTCGACCACGTCGCCTTCCTGCAGCAGGTCGTGGGTAAGTTTGATCCCGGTGATTTCGCTGAAGGCCTTGGCCAGCACCTTGGACTCGTATTCGTGGGTGGTCAGGGTCTCGGAAACGACCTTGATGTCCATGCCGCGAAACGGCTCGGCGGCCTTGATGAACCACTTCAGTTCTTCGAGCTGCTGTTCGGCCGTCAGGGTCGAGGGCTTGAACTCGCTGCCGATCCATTTTTTTGCAGCATCTTCGTAGGCGTCGGCCCAGGCAGATGCGCTCAAACCGCTGAGTGCCAGCATGGCTGCCAATGAAATGCTATGTCGCAGCTTATTGTTTTTATCGAACATAGAGACCTCCTGTTTAAGTTGTGGAGCCGCGTTGCCGAACGATTCGACTAGCCCCAACGCATCACAGCCAACAGCCACACCAAGGACAACGCGGACGCCACCCAGATGCTCCAGTCGGTGACGCCGATTACCAGCAAATGCAGGTAGGCGCTGCCGAGAAGACCGATAAACAAGCGATCGCCACGGGTGGTGGCAATCGGCAGAAACCCGCGCCGCAGAATGCTCGGCGAGCGCAATTCCCAGGTGGTCATGCCCACCAGAATCAGACCGATGCCGATGAAGAACGCGGCGGTCGGTGTCGTCCAGCTCATCCATTCCATCATCAGCTCCTCAGACTCGACCGAGGGCAAAGCCCTTGGCCACGTGGTTGCGCACAAACCAGATCACCAGCATGCCCGGCAGGATGGTCAACACCCCCGCTGCTGCCAGCACGCCCCAATCGATCCCCGATGCCGACACCGTGCGCGTCATCACAGCCGCAATCGGCTTGGCGTTGACCGAGGTCAGCGTGCGCGCCAGCAGCAGTTCGACCCAGGAAAACATGAAGCAGAAAAACGCCGTGACGCCGATACCGGAGCCGATCAACGGGATGAAAATCTTCACGAAGAACTTGGGGAAACTGTAGCCGTCGATGTAGGCCGTTTCGTCGATCTCCTTGGGCACGCCGGACATGAAACCTTCGAGAATCCACACCGCCAGCGGCACGTTGAACAAGCAGTGCGCCAAGGCCACGGCGATGTGCGTGTCGAACAGGCCGATCGACGAATACAACTGAAAGAACGGCAGCAAAAACACCGCCGGCGGCGCCATGCGGTTGGTCAGCAGCCAGAAGAACAGATGCTTGTCGCCGAGGAAACGATAGCGTGAAAACGCGTAAGCCGCCGGTAACGCGACGCTCAGGGAAATCACCGTGTTGAGGCTGACGTAATACAGCGAGTTCAGATAGCCGGTGTACCAACTCGGATCAGTGAAGATCACCTTGTAGTTCGCCAGCGTGAATTCCTGTGGGAAAAGCGTCAGGCCGCCGAGGATTTCGGTGTTGCTCTTGAACGACATGTTCAGCAGCCAGTAGATCGGCACCAGCAGGAACAGGATGTACACCAGCAATGGAATAAGCTTTCTCTTGCTCATGGCCGGGCCTCAGCGGTTGGCGTCGGAGTGCGTCATGGCGGTATAGAACAGCCAGGACACCAACAGGATGATCAGGAAGTACACCAGCGAAAACGCCGCTGCCGGACCGAGGTCGAATTGCCCTACAGCCATCTGCGTCAACGTCTGACTCAAGAAGGTCGTGGCATTGCCCGGCCCGCCGCCGGTGAGCACGAACGGCTCGGTGTAGATCATGAAACTGTCCATGAAGCGCAGCATCACCGCGATCAGCAGCACGCTTTTCAGCTTGGGCAACTGAATGTGGCGGAACACCGCCCAGGCCGAGGCGCGGTCGATGCGCGCGGCCTGGTAATAGACGTCGGGAATTGCTCGCAAACCGGAGAAACACAGCAGCGCGACCAGTGAAGTCCAGTGCCAGACGTCCATCACCAGCACCGTCACCCAGGCGTCCATGGTGTTGGCCGCGTAGTTGTAGCTGATGCCCATCGCGTTGAGGCTGGAACCGAGCAGGCCGATGTCGGCGCGGCCGAAGATCTGCCAAATGGTGCCGACCACGTTCCACGGAATCAGCAGCGGAATCGCCAGAATGATCAGCACCACCGAGGACCAGCGGCCCTTGGTCGGCATGGTCAGCGCGACGGCGATGCCCAGCGGGATTTCAATCAGCAGCACGCAGGCGGAATAGATGAACTGGCGCAGCAGCGAGTCGTGCAGACGCGGATCAAGCAACACTTGCTTGTACCAGTCAGCACCAACGAAGTAGCGGCTGGACTGGTCGAAGATGTCCTGCACCGAATAGTTGACCACGGTCATCATCGGGATCACCGCACTGAACGCCACCAGCAGGAACACCGGCAACACCAGCCACCAGGCCTTGTTGTTCTGCACTTTGTTCATGGCTGCGCCTCCTCGTCGCTGACTTCCAGGAGAAATTCGTCGGCATAGACCATCAGCCATTGCGCCGGGAAGCTGATGTAAGCCGTGCCCTGAGGCACCGGTTTGTCTTCAGCCAGACGCACCTTCAACGGTGCGCCGTCGAGGTTGAGGGTCATGATCTTGTAGGTGCCGAGGTCTTCGACGTGTACGACTTCGGCCTGCATCGCGTCGTCAAACGGCTCGTCCCACACATGAATGAACTCGGGGCGGATGCCGACCTTGAGATTTTTCCACTGGCCGTGCTCGATATGGCGCTGCAAGGCGTCGGATAACGGCAGGTGCGTTGAGGCGAAACCGACGCCACCGGGCTGCGGCTGCACCTCGATCAGATTCATCCCCGGGCTGCCGATGAAATAGCCGACAAAGGTGTGGCTCGGCCGCTCGAACAATTCCCGTGGTGTACCGAACTGGACGATCTGACCGCCGTACATCACCGCGATCTTGTCAGCGAAGGTCGAGGCTTCCAGTTGATCGTGGGTGACGTAGACCATGGTGATGTTGAACTGCTCGTGGATCTGCTTGAGCTTGCGCCGCAGCTTCCACTTCAGGTGCGGGTCGATCACCGTCAGCGGCTCATCGAAGAGGATTGCCGAGACGTCGTCGCGCACCAGGCCACGGCCCATGGAGACTTTCTGCTTTTCGTCGGCGGTGAGATTGCGCGCTTTCTTGCTCAGCAGATTCTGCAGATCGAGCACTTCGGCAATTTCCTGCACCTTGCTGTGCACTTTCGCCTCGGCCATGCCCTGATTACGCAGCGGGAAAGCGAGGTTGTCGAACACGGTCATGGTGTCGTAGACCACCGGAAACTGGAAAACCTGGGCGATGTTGCGCTTCTCCGGCGTGAGGTCGTTGACCGCTTTGCCGTCAAACAACACGTGGCCCTGGGACGGGCTGAGCAGGCCGGAAATGATGTTGAGCAAGGTCGACTTGCCGCAACCGGACGGGCCGAGCAAGGCGTAGGCGCCGCCCTGCTCCCAGACGTGATCCATCTCGCGGATCGCGTAATCCTCCGCGCCGCTCGGGGTTTTGCTGTAGCTGTGGGCGAGGTGCTGCAAACGGATTTCGGCCATCAGGCAACCCTCGCGACACGCCGGCCCGGTGCTTGCACCAGACGGCCCTGCGCATCGAAAACGAACAGTTTGTGGGTCGGGATATAGATGCGGATCGGCGCATCGACGTCGTATTCGTGAACCCCGGGCAAGTGCAGCACCAGCAGGAAATGCTCGTTGCGCACATGCAGGAAGGTTTCCGAACCGCTGATTTCGGCGACCTCGACGGTCACGGCCAGTTCGAGATCATCATCGTTGCTCGGCACCAGCGAGATATGACTCGGGCGCACGCCGAAGCGGAACTCGCCCTCGCCTACCGGGCGCAGATCGACGTTCAGCGGGAAGTGGACGAAGTTGGCAAAGCTGACTTCGTTGCCGGCAATGCGTCCCGGCATGAGGTTGATCGGCGGCTCGGAGAACAATTCAGCGGCGAGCACCGATTGCGGCTGGTGATAGACCTCGGTCGACGGCCCGCTCTGGATCACCCGACCTTCGTGCAGGATGGTGGTGGTGCCGCCGAGGGCCAGCGCTTCGTTGGGCTCGGTGGTGGCGTAGATGGCGATGGTGTGGCGGGCCTTGAACAGCTCGCGCATTTCCTGACGCAGCTCTTCGCGCAGCTTGTAGTCGAGGTTGACCAGCGGCTCGTCGAAGAGGATCAGTTCAGCATCCTTGACCAGCGCGCGGGCCATGGCCGTGCGCTGTTGCTGCCCGCCGGACAGCTCCAGCGGATAGCGCTGCAAGAACTTCTCGATGCGCAGCATGCGTGCGGTTTCCTGCACCTTGCTGTGGATGATCTCTTTCGAAATACCGGCCTGGCGCAGTGGCGAGGCGATGTTCTCGAACACGGTCATGGTCGGGTAATTGATGAACTGCTGATAGACCATCGACACGTTGCGCAGCCGCACCGGGCGCTGGGTAACGTCGACGCCGTTCATCAGCACGCGGCCGCTGTCGGGCTTGTCGAGGCCGGCCATCAGGCGCATGAGGCTGGTCTTGCCGGACAGGGTGCGCCCGAGCAGAACGTTGAAGGATCCGGGTTCGAATTTCAGGCACGCATCGTCGATCCAGATCTGGCCCTCGACGGTACGGCTGACGTGCTCCAGGGTGAGTGACATGGCTCGGCCTTTGTTATTTTTGGAGTCAAGCGACCGGAGCAACAGAGCGACATTCGTGCCAGAAATGGCAAGTGCTTGATTTGTCTTGAGAAGCAGTGTTCACGGGGGCAAGCGGCGTTCACAGCTGAACACTTTTGAACAGTCGGAGTGATTGACAATGAACAATAGTGAACAACACTCTATGCACGCTTTTGCCCAATCCTGAATGCAAAATGGATCCCCTGTGGGAGCGAGCCTGCTCGCGAAAGCGGTGTGTCATTCAATGAGTGCATTGACTGATCCGACGCT
>NZ_JASCPT010000260.1:0-1639 GCF_029959775.1 Pseudomonas sp. PS01270
CGGTGCGTGTCAACGTATCTGTCGCTTCACGGCTGTTTTAGGAGTCTATTACGCCCTTGTTTCAGGGCGCTCTGGATTCAGGTAAACAGCGTTTGCGAGTTTCCAATTACGTACTTCGCCGCTCCAACGGCTGGGGTTAGTTGCTTTGGCTGCCTTGTAAAGATTCTCCCGTGCCTGCAGTAACGCAGGTGCCTTGCCTTCGTGACGCTCATTGGGCGTCACGTATTTCAAGGCGCTATGACGATGCTCGTCGTTGTACCACTCAACGAATTTCTGCACCCAGAGTCGTGCTTCCGTGAGATTGTCGAAGGGCCGCTCGGGCCACAGCGGGCAATACTTAGCCGTACGAAAAAGCGCTTCGGCATAGGCGTTGTCATTGCTTACTCGGGGTCGGCTGAACGACGGTTCGACGCCCAATGCAATCATGCTTTCTCGAAGAAGCGAGCCTCTCATTACGTGACCGTTGTCCGAGTGCAGTACCAGCGGACGACCCGCCGTACGCTCTCGTAAGCATCCTTTTTCAAGCAGTACGCATGCATGTTCTGCGCGTTCGGATTCGTGTACTTCGTTGGTCACTAATTTGCGGCTATAGATGTCTTTGACCATGTACCAGTAGTAAAAGCGACCTTTAACGGTGGTGGGTAACCACGTGATATCCCAACACCAAACTCGATTTGGGGCATCAGCACAATGTGTGGTCAAAGCTCGGCGCTTCGGAGCTTTGGCTCGGCCTCGACGGCTATTCTGATTTGCCTCTTTCAGCACCCGATAGAATGTTGATTCCGATGCCAGATAGATACCTTCGTCAGCTAACTTCGGGACAATCTGGTGCGGTGTCAGACTCGCGTAGCCAGGTTGATTAGCAGCATCCAAAACAGCCTGACGCTCTGCGACGCTGAGTTTGTTGGACGGTGCTTCGCGTTTGATGATCTGGCGCTTGTCGGCTTCGCAGTGTCGCCAACGCTGAACCGTCCGCAAACACAGCCCGATCTCTTTGCATGCACGAAACCGACGTGCACCACTTGCTACTGCCTCAGCGATCAGGCCCAAAGCCTGCACACGATCAGGGGCGCTGATCAGCCTTCCTTGTCCTTGCCCCAGATCGCATTGGCTTTTTTTCTGAGTTCCAGTAAAGCGACCGCCTCCTTGCAATCAGCATCGGATCGAAGCAGTTGTCGCTCCAGCTCCTTTATCCGTATTTGCTCGGTGGTCGGTTTTTTGTTGGGCTGAGGCTCCATCGCAGTGTTGGCATTCTGGCAAGCTTGGCGCCATTGCTGAATCTGCTCAGGATAAATGCCCTTGATTCGGCAATATTGTGAAAGCTCTACCTCGCTCAACGGCGCGGTTTCCAGAACGGCGTTGAATTTGTCGGCGCTGGACCACTGATTGCTGGTTTTATTATTCCCAGGAACAATCAATCCTTTATCTCTAGCCCTTTGCCTCCAGTTTCGCAGTGACTGTGGGGTGACGCCGATTGCAACGGCGAGCTCTGCTACGGAACGGTTTAAGGGCGGCATCATTTGAAGAACAGCCCAGTCTCTGAAGTCATCGTCATAACGCTTCGGCATTGCTAGACACCTTCGCCCCCATGAATGGTTGAGTCAATCAACAGAGGTGACAGGTAGGCTGACACGGGGGG
>NZ_JASCPT010000261.1:0-1627 GCF_029959775.1 Pseudomonas sp. PS01270
TCCAATACCATGCCGACAGCCTTGAGTTTGAATTCAGTTGAATAAGAGTTACGCATATCCGAACACCTCAGATTTGGACGCCATCATAGCGCCTGATTGAAGTGTCCAAAATCATTAGGCCAGTTCAAGCCAGCTCCCACAGGTTTCGCGGTGAATACAAATCCTGTGGGAGCTGGCTTGCCAGCGATTGGGCCCACCCCGATCTACAGCGAAAGCCGCACCGCCAACGCCGCCAACGTCACCAGCAACACCGGCACCGTCAGTACAATCCCGACACGGAAGTAATAGCCCCAGCCGATGTGGATGCCCTTGCGCTCCAGCACATGCAACCACAACAACGTTGCCAGGCTTCCGATCGGAGTGATCTTAGGCCCCAGGTCGCTGCCGATCACGTTGGCGTAGATCATCGCTTCTTTGATCACGCCGCTGGCCTGACTGGCGTCGATCGACAGCAAGCCGATCAACACCGTCGGCAAGTTGTTCATGATCGACGACAGCAGCGCCGTCAGCACCCCGGTGCCCATGGCTGCGCCCCACACGCCGTGGCCGGCGAATACGTCCAGCCACCCGGCGAGGTAAGTGGTGAGTCCGGCATTGCGCAGGCCGTACACCACCAGGTACATGCCCAGCGAGAAAATCACGATCTGCCACGGCGCCTCTTTCATCACTTTGCGCGTGGAGATTTTGTGGCCGCGCGCGGCAATACCCAGCAGCAAGGCGGCGCACACAGCGGAAATTGCGCTGATCGGAATGCCCAGCGGTTCCAGAGCGAAGCAGCCGATCAACAGGATCACCAACACCGCCCAACCGGCATAGAACGTCGCTTTGTCGTGGATCGCGGTGTGCGGGGTTTCCAGTTGTTCCGGGTCGTACGCCGCCGGGATGTCGCGGCGAAAAAACCACAGCAACATGCCCAGCGTCGCCGCCACGCTGACGAAGTTGACCGGCACCATCACCGCGGCATAGCGGTTGAAGCCGATGTGGAAGAAGTCCGCCGAAACGATGTTGACCAGGTTCGATACCACCAGCGGCAGGCTCGCCGTGTCGGCAATGAACCCGGCGCCCATGACGAATGCCAGCGTCGCCGCCGGTGAAAAGCGCAACGCCAACAGCATCGAAATCACGATCGGCGTGAGAATCAGTGCAGCACCGTCATTGGCGAACAACGCAGAGACCAGCGCACCAAGCAGCACCATGAAGGCAAACAGTTTGCGCCCACTGCCCCGCCCCCAACGCGCCACGTGCAGCGCTGCCCAATTGAAAAAGCCAGCCTCGTCGAGCAACAGGCTGATGATGATCAGCGCCACGAAGGTGCCGGTGGCGTTCCAGATGATCTGCCAGACCAGCGGAATATCGGTGAGGTGAACGACGCCAAAAATCAACGCCAGCACGGCGCCCAACGTTGCACTCCAGCCGACGCCGAGCCCCTTGGGTTGCCAGATGACGAGGGTGATGGTCAGCAGGAAAATCAGTGACGCAGCGAGCATTCGCAGAAGCCTTCAAATAGCGAAACGGGTGGAAATCGAACAAATGTGGGAGCGAGCCTGCTCGCGAAAGCGGTGTGTCAGACGTGAAATTGTTATCTGACAGTCCGCCTTCGCGAGCAGGCTCGCTCCCACAGTGAGTT
>NZ_JASCPT010000262.1:0-1567 GCF_029959775.1 Pseudomonas sp. PS01270
GAGCCTGCTCGCGAAGACGGCGCCACGGTCGGCATTGATATCGACTGAACAACCGCTTCGCGAGCAGGCTCGCTCCCACAGGTAAACAGACAACGAAAAGAACCAAGCCAAGCGGAGCACACGTGATGCAAAAGCCTCAACCCAATTTCTACAACCTGGCCTGGCGCTGGCATTTCTATGCCGGGCTGTTCGTCGCGCCGTTCATGGTGATGCTGGCCCTGACCGGGATCATTTATCTGTTCAAACCGCAGCTCGATTTGCTGATGTACAGCAGCCTGCTCGAAGTACCGGCCGGGCACCACACAGTGCCGGCCGATGACTTGCTGCAACGGGTGAAAGCTGCCTATCCGCAAGGCCAGGTCACTCAGTACCTGCCGCCGGTGAATGCCGAGCGCAGCGCGCAATTCGTGGTGAAAAATGCAGGTCACGAACTCAACGTGTTCGTCGATCCGTACCACGGTGACATCCTCGGCGAGCAGGATGCCAAGCAGAATCTGCAAGCCATCGCCCGTGCGATCCACGGCGAATTGATGATTGGTACGGTCGGCGATCGGCTGATCGAAATGGCCGCTGGCTGGGGCGTGGTGCTGGTGGTTTCGGGGCTGTTTCTGTGGTGGCCGCGCGGTCAGGCGGCGGGCATTCTATGGCCGCGTTTGAACAGCCGAGGTCGAGTGTTGTGGCGCGATCTGCATGCGGTCACCGGGTTCTGGGGCGCAACATTGCTGCTGGTGATGTTGCTCAGCGGCATGACCTGGACCGGTTTCTGGGGCAAGCAATACGCGCAGGTGTGGAACGTGTTTCCAGCCGCCATGTGGGACAACGTGCCGACCTCCGACATCGAGGCACGCAGCCTCAACAGCGCGACTCGCCAGACCGTGCCGTGGGCGATGGAAAACACACCGATGCCGATGTCCGGCGACCACGCCGAACACATGAATCACGGCAACGCCCATGCCGGCCCCGCTGCACCCGAAGTCAGCCTGCAGGATGTGCAGAACATCGCCAGCGAACGCAAGGTCGAGCCCGGCTACAGCATCACCCTGCCGACCACCGCCACCGGCGTGTTCACCATCGCCGTGTTCGCCGATGACCCGCGCAACGACGCCACCCTGCATATCGATCAGTACACCGGCAAGGTTCTCGCCGATGTGCGTTTCGAGCACTACGGCACCGTTGCTCGCGCTACCGAAATCGGCGTGATGCTGCACGAAGGCAAGATGTTCGGCACCTTCAACCAGATCGTCGTGCTGCTGATCTGCCTGATGATTCTGCTGAGCGCCGTCAGCGGCGTGGTGATCTGGTGGAAACGCCGCCCCGAAGGCAAGTTCGGCGTGCCGCCGTTGCGCCATGATTTGCCGACATGGAAAACCGGCGTGGCGATCATGCTGGTGCTGGCGGTGGTGTTTCCGCTGGTGGGGGCTTCGCTGCTGTTCGTGTGGTTGCTTGACCGGTTCGTCTTGCCACGAGTCGCCCGGCGCACCGTCGATCTACCGCGCTGATAGTGTGGCGCGGGCGCACTGGGCCCCCCCCCCCCCGGCAGTTGGAATAAAACAAAAAACAGTTACGC
>NZ_JASCPT010000263.1:0-1553 GCF_029959775.1 Pseudomonas sp. PS01270
CCCTTCGCGAGCAGGCTCGCTCCCACAGGTGATCGCATTCCCCTTTGGGAGCGAGCCTGCTCGCGAAGGCAGCGCCACGGTTCAGCGGCTGGAACCCTGCCGCTGCATCCGCGCTATATAAGCCTGAATCTCCCGCTCGATCACCTGACTGTCATACGGCCCTTCGAGGGTATTTTCGCGGGTGCTGAAATACAGCTCGCCATTGACCCGACACACGCGGTCGCTGCGAAAACGGGTGGCGGGGGCGCTGTCCTCGGCGCGCATGGCGTACATGTAGGTCTCCCTGCTATGCGTTGAAAAGTCTGCAATCAGCTTATGCCTGAAGCACTTGGCGCGCCTGCCCGGCCGATCAATGGCGGCGCGCCGGTTTACTGCTGCGACCTGCACAGTTTCATTCGCGGCCTGGCGGTAACTGTCCCTGTGTTGTGCGCAGCCGGACGCCTAGAATGAGTGCTCTTGTCAGCAGGCTTTTGGGGTTCGCATGCACATTTCATCGGGGCGCTGGGTGTACGGACTGTTCCTGGCGCTGCTGACCGCGTTTCTGTGGGGCATCCTGCCGATCAAGCTCAAACAGGTATTGCAGGTGATGGACCCGGTCACGGTGACCTGGTTTCGCCTGATGGTGTCCGGTGGCTGCCTGTTCATCTATCTGGCGTCGGTCAAGCGCCTGCCAAGTCGCAAGGTGCTCGGGCCGAAGGGTGGCTGGCTGGTGCTGATGGCGGTACTGGGGCTGGTCGGCAATTACGTGTTGTACCTGATGGGCCTCAACCTGCTCAGCCCCGGCACCGCGCAATTGGTGGTGCAAATGGGGCCGATCATGCTGCTGATCGCCAGTCTGTTCGTGTTCAAGGAGCGCTTCAGCATCGGCCAGGGCGTCGGCTTGCTGGTGTTGCTGGTCGGCTTTGGTCTGTTCTTCAATCAGCGTCTGGCCGAGCTGCTGACCTCGCTGTCCGACTACACCGCCGGCGTGCTCTTGGTGCTGCTGGCGTCGACGGTCTGGACCTTCTATGCGCTGGGCCAGAAGCAATTGCTCACGGTGTGGAATTCGTTGCAGGTGATGATGGTGATCTATCTGTTCTGCGGGCTATTGCTGACGCCGTGGGTGCATCCGCTTGAAGCGCTCAACCTGAGCCCGTTGCAGGGCTGGCTGCTATTGGCCTGCTGCATGAACACCTTGATCGCCTACGGCGCATTCGCCGAAGCGCTGGCGCACTGGGAAGCATCGCGGGTCAGCGCGACGCTGGCGATCACTCCGTTGGTGACGTTTGTTGCGGTGGCGATTGCGGCGCGGATCTGGCCGGACTATGTGCATGCCGAGCAGATCAATGCGCTGGGCTATGGCGGGGCGGTGCTGGTGGTGCTGGGTTCGGCGCTGGTGGCGTTGGGGCCATCGTTGATTGCAGGGTTGAAGGCGCGTCGGATGAAGATGGCAGCCAGTTGAACCGCGCCGGCCGCATTCGCGAGCAAGCTCGCTCCCACATTTTTGCGCATTCCCAGCATGAGAATGCAGTCCACTGTGGGAGCGAGCTTGCTCGCGAAGGCTGACTTACAGG
>NZ_JASCPT010000264.1:0-1480 GCF_029959775.1 Pseudomonas sp. PS01270
TTACCACACGTTCGAGCTGAAGCTCGATGCGTTGTTTGCACAGAAGAACGGCTGAACAAAACCCTGTGGGAGCGAGCCTGCTCGCGAAGACGGACTGACATCCAACATTGATGTCGACTGATCCAGCGCTTTCGCGAGCAGGCTCGCTCCCACAAGTTTCCCCATACAAATTCAAGAAGATTGGAGAACACAATGGCCGAAGCAAAAGTACTCAGTGGCGCCGGGCTCCGTGGCCAGGTAGCCGGGCAAACCGCACTGTCCACCGTGGGCCAGGCCGGAGCCGGGCTGACCTATCGCGGCTACGACGTGCGTGAACTGGCCGCCGATGCGCAATTTGAAGAAGTCGCCTATCTGCTGCTGTACGGCGAACTGCCGACCAAAGCGCAACTGGCCGACTATCAAAGCAAACTGAGCAAGCTGCGCGACCTGCCGCAGGCTTTGAAAGAAGTGCTCGAACGAATTCCCGCCGACGCCCACCCGATGGACGTCATGCGCACCGGTTGCTCATTCCTCGGCAACATCGAACCGGAGAAAGACTTCTCCGAACAGCGCGACAAGACCGACCGTCTGCTCGCCGCGTTCCCGGCGATCATGTGCTACTGGTATCGCTTCAGCCACGACGGCAAGCGCATCGACTGCGTCAGCGACGAGCCGACCATCGGTGGCCACTTCCTGCACTTGCTGCACGGCAAGAAACCGAGCGAATTGCACGTCAAAGTCATGAACGTGTCGCTGATCCTCTACGCCGAACACGAATTCAATGCCTCGACCTTCACCGCGCGGGTTTGCGCTTCGACTTTGTCGGATCTGTACTCGTGCGTGACGGCGGCGATCGGCTCGCTGCGTGGCCCGTTGCACGGCGGCGCCAACGAAGCGGCGATGGAAATGATCGAGCGCTTCTCGTCGCCGGAAGAGGCGATCAAAGGCACCCTCGGCATGCTCGAGCGCAAGGACAAGATCATGGGTTTCGGCCACGCGATCTATAAGGACAGCGACCCGCGCAACGAGGTGATCAAGGGCTGGGCGAAAAAACTCGCGGACGAGGTCGGTGACAAGGTGTTGTTCCCAGTCTCGGAAGCCATCGACAAGACCATGTGGGAGCAGAAGAAACTGTTCCCGAATGCCGACTTCTACCATGCCTCGGCTTACCACTTCATGGGCATCCCGACCAAGCTGTTCACGCCGATCTTCGTCTGCTCGCGCCTGACCGGCTGGGCCGCGCACGTGTTCGAACAACGCGCCAACAACCGCATCATCCGCCCGAGCGCCGAGTACACCGGCGTCGAACAGCGCAAGTTCGTGCCAATCGAACGTCGCTGAATGGTGAGCTGACCCGGAACCAGAGAACCCCGCTAGACCCTGTGGGAGCGAGCCTGCTCGCGAAGACGGACTGGCATCCAACAAGGATGTCGACTGATCTATCGCTTTCGCGAGCAGGCTCGCTCCCACAGTGGACGGTGTGCAACTCAGGTGTCTGGCC
>NZ_JASCPT010000265.1:0-1405 GCF_029959775.1 Pseudomonas sp. PS01270
TCAAGCTGTCGCAGCAAGAATCGAGCGTTACCAAATAACCACTGTTTAAGGTTGCCGAAGGGATGTTCGACGATGGATCGTCGGCTGACCATCATTTCGGGATGCGCCTGCATTCGCTGCTCCATTCGCTCGAAAGCCTGTTCGTGCAGATGGCGCGAGATGTATCGGCGTTTGGCGTCGGTGCACTTCGTTTTAATCGTGCAGCTTGCGCAGTCGCTGACCTTCGCTTGGTAGATCCGGCCTTTATTGCTGATCTGCTTAAAGATCAGCCATTTTCCGGCAGGGCATTGATATCGATCTTGCGACGCATCGTAGGCAAATGCTGTTCGATCGAAAAATATCTGTTCCTTGCCGCAGGAGTTGAGTGATCGCGCCACAGGCACATAAGCCGTGATGTTCTCATCCTCACATGCCTGGAACTGCTTGCCATTGGAATAGCCCGCATCCGCGGTGACCGTCAGTTCATCCTGCGAAAGTTGTTCCTTGGCGGCCTTGGCCATCGGTTCAAGTTGCTTGCGATCATCGCTGTCCTGAGTCACTTCATGATGCACGATCATGCAGTTTTCAGCGTCGATGGCTGTCTGCACGTTGTACCCGACCCGAGGCCCTTTGTGCGTTCGCAGCATTCGCGCATCGCTTTCGTGGGTATTGAATTGCTCAAGCTCCATGGATTTCATCAGCGCCTGGCACGTCAAGTTATTGGAATGCCTGACTTCAAGTTGCGCCAAAGTCGCCTTGATTGCATTGCGGTCAATCTTCTCGCCGGCTTCGGTTTTATCTGCCTCGTCCAGCTCTGCCAAATAGTGGGCGATGCGCTTCTCCAGCTTCTGCTCTTGATGTTGGAGCCGCTTCAAATTCATATGACGCCGTGAAGAGGCGACCGCCTGAAATTTGCTGCCATCAATGGCCACCAGCTCGCCGGTTATCAGCCCCGCTGTGCGGCAAAACTGCACGAAGGCCCGGCACGTCGCGATAAAAGCGGCTTTGTTGTCTTTACGGAAATCGGCGATGGTCTTGAAATCAGGCTTGAGTCGATTGATCAGCCACATCACTTCGACGTTGCGCTGGCACTCGGCTTCGAGCCGTCGTGATGAGCGAATCCGCTGGAAATAGCCGTAGAGGTAGAGTTTGAGCTGATCCGCTGGATCGTAAGAGGGACGGCCGGTGCTTTTGGGAAGTGCTTTATCAAAGCCCAGTCGAGCCAGATCCAGCTTGGCGACGTAAAGATCGATAACGCGAACGAGGTGATCCTCGGGGATCAACTCTTCCAGCGAGACCGGAAACAGGCTGGTCTGGCTGCGGGACTGTCCCTGGATGTAGGCCATAACGAAAAATGCTCCGTATCTTTCGATACGGAGCATTTTCTTTGAGCGCTGCGCAGATTGCTAGGTTTTCACACAGTCTG
>NZ_JASCPT010000266.1:0-1390 GCF_029959775.1 Pseudomonas sp. PS01270
GCTCGCGAAAGTGGTGGGTCAGTCAAGGGTGATGTCGGCCGGAATGACGCTTTCGCGAGCAGGCTCGCTCCCACAGGGTTTTGCGGTGATTCCGGATGGCGAGAGTGGACCAGCGCATTGGCGGCGGCGACGGCGATATTCAACACCCGTCCGAGTGGTAAGCCGGCGGCGTCGATCAGTCCAGCCAGCGGCGCGCCCCATTGCGGGTAGACCAACACCGGCCCGTCCGCCGAGCGAATCAGCGCGAGCGGGTTGAGCGCCCACTGCGAAGGCAACTGCAAATGGAAATCGCGCTCCAGCCGCTGGCACAGCGCCGGACGCTGGATCGGCGCACGCACAGCGAACCAGCTCTGGCCCGAGTGGCTGTCTTGAAGGCTGAACCAGGTCAGTTCATGGTCACGGCGCAGCAGACTGAACCGACAGTTCTCCAGCCATGCTTCATCGAGCATCGGCGCATCGGCCGCGCGGGAAATTGCAGATGAAGATGGCTGGCCGGGCATACGCATTCACCGCTGGAAATGGGATTCAGGCTGGTGGCGAAGTATACCCAGCGTTTTTTTGCCAGAGGGCCAGCCGCTGCGCTGATGTCCGTCTGCAGCCTCAAGATGGCCGTCCAGAGCCTTGCGCCGCTGTTTCTTGTGTTATAGAAGCGCACGTCTTATCCCTCGGGATAATTGCTTTATGCCAGGCCGTCCCCTAGCGTACGAACCTGATAACCCGGCGCCCGCGCCCTGTCCTTCTCACCGCAACGCAGAGGCCCGCATGATCCGACTCGGCCAAGCCACGATTTCTTTGGAACGGCGCGAAGCCTTTCTCGATGGCCGGCCCTTGCGCATGGGCGGGCGGGCGTTCGAAATACTTTCGGTACTGATGCAGGCCGATGGGCGCATCGTCAGCAAGGACGAGCTGATCAATCAGGTATGGCCGGACATCGTCGTCGAAGAGAACAATCTGCAAGTGCAGATTTCCTCGCTGCGCAAACTGCTCGGGGAAAAAGAAATCATCCAGACGGTTGCCCGTCGAGGTTACCGATTATTGAAAGACCGCGAACCCAAACTGCCCGTGTTCAACGCCCTGGCCTCGGCGCCGATGGTGGCGCAGCCGCCGTTGGTCGATACGCAATCGGTGCCGGTGTTCATCGTTGACGATGAGGCCTGCGTGCGCAGCGCATTGAGCCGCTTGTTGCGCGCCGAAGGCATCGAGCACCGGATTTTCCAGTCCGCCGAAGAACTGCTCGAGGCCGACATCGCCAGCGGCGCGGCGTGCCTGCTGCTCGACGTCAGCCTGCCCGAAACCACAGGCCTGCAATTGCAGGCGGCGCTGAACGAGCGCGGCTTGCCGTGGCCGGGGGTCTTCATGACCGGCCCCGGCCCGCGTCCGCTGTCGGTGC
>NZ_JASCPT010000267.1:0-1247 GCF_029959775.1 Pseudomonas sp. PS01270
TGAACTGGCCTAATGATTTTGGACACTTCAATCAGGCGCTATGATGGCGTCCAAATCTGAGGTGTTCGGATATGCGTAACTCTTATTCAACTGAATTCAAACTCAAGGCTGTCGGCATGGTATTGGACGAGGGGATATCGGTTCCCGAAGTCTGTGCCAGTCTAGACATCGGCCCTACCGCGTTGCGTCGCTGGGTCGCCCAGGTTCGCAAAGAGCGCCTGGGTACAACGCCGGTGGGGGCCAAAGCGATTACCGCTGACCACCGAGAGATTCAAGAACTCAAAGCCTTGCTCAGGCAAAAAGACCGGGATATTGAAATCCTAAAAAAAGCCAGTGCTCTGCTGCTATTGGACGCCAAAGATCATTCTCATTGATCAATGAGCTGGCAGAGCTATACGGCGTTAACGACTGTTGCCGTGTGTTTGATGTTTGCCGCAGCAGCTTTTATGCCTGGCGTCAGCGCCAAGGCAAGGTGAGTCCTGAGCGGGAGAAACTCAAAGCCATGCTGGTTGAGCATCATAAGGAATCGAGAGCATCGGCCGGGGCACGCACCCTTTCCCGGGAACTACAGGCCAAAGGACATCGAGTCGGGCGGTACATGGCTCGTAGTTTGATGCGTGAAGCCGGAGTGACGAGCCGTCAGCGCCGGCGCCATAAATACAAATCATCAGGCGTAGAGGCTTTGGTCGCACCGCACGTGCTCAAGCGCCAGTTCGATGTCACATCAATCAATGAGGTGTGGTGCGCCGATGTCACGTATATCAAGGTCGGCACCCGGTGGATGTATTTCGCTGCGGTTTTGGATCTCTTCGCCCGCCGACTGGTGGGTTGGGCGTTTTCAATGATCTCGGATGCGGAACTGACCTGTGAGGCCTTACGAATGGCCGTTGAGTTGCGAGGCAGACCTAAAGACGTGCTGTTTCACTCCGATCAAGGCTGCCAGTACACCAGCCATAAATTCAGGAATGAGCTGCTAGCGCACGGGCTGAGGCAGAGCATGAGTCGCAAGGGAGAGTGTTGGGACAACGCACCGATGGAGCGTTTCTTTGGAAGTCTGAAATCGGAGTGGGTACCTGAAGCGGGGTACCGCTCCGAGTACGAAGCCCGGGTTGATTTGCAGCGCTACCTAATGCGCTACAACAACACCAGACTCCATAGCTACAACAACTACCGGTCACCGGTCGCCATGGAGAAAATGGCGGCCTGAAAAACCCTAACTGGTGTCCAATATTACTTGACCAGTTCAG
>NZ_JASCPT010000268.1:0-1216 GCF_029959775.1 Pseudomonas sp. PS01270
GGCAGGCTTTTTTCGGGCCTTTGCCGTCGAGCATCGCGAGTGGGCGGAAGGTGCCGGGTTCGTAGAGGAAGCTGCGGTATTGCGTGGCGCTGCTTTCGGCGACGAGGTGTTCGCCTTGCCAGAAGAACTCGGTGACGGCGCCGTCGACGGTTTTGCGGATACGGCGGCCGAAGGCGTCGTAGTGATAAGTGGCGGTCTGGCCGTCCGGGCGGGTCAGGCCGATCAGGCGGTGCTGGCAGTCGTAGCGGTATTCGGTGACCAGGGTCTGGCCGTGGCCTCGGCGTTCGCGGATCAGGTTGCCGAAGGCGTCGTAGTCGTAATGACGGTCGCCCTGCATCAGCAGGCGATTGCCCTTGATCTGCGCAGGGCCGGGGCGGTCCTGCATCAGCAGGTTGCCGGCCGGGTCGTGGGCGAAGGATTCGGGCAGTTCGTCGCGTGAGTGACGTACGCGGATCAACCGGTCGAGGGCGTCGTAGCCATAGGTGCGCTGGCCGTGGCGGCTGTCGGCAATGTGCTCGAGATTGCCGTTGGCGCTGTAGGCATAATCGCGGCGGTACAGCGAGGCGTGGCGATGACCTACAGCATGGGCGAGCAAGCGGCCCTGATCGTCGTAGGAATATTCGCTGAGCAGCAGACCTTGCTGGCGTTGCTGTTCGCGACCGGACTGATACACATGCCGGGTCAGCGGCGTGCCATTAAGGTCGATGGCCGACAGCGCACCGCCCTTGGCGTAGTGATAATCGAGCTTGCTGTTATCCGGCAGGCGCAGGCGCTTGAGCTGGCCGCAGGCGTCATAGGCGTAGCGCAGAGTGCCCCAGCCCTGATGTTCGGTGATCAAGCGGTCCTGACGGTCGTACTCAAAAGCCAGCGGATGGTTCTGGCCGTCATCGACACCGATCAACCGACCCAGGCGGTCGTAGTCGTAGCGGACCTTGATCCCATCGGGCAGGGTTTTGACGAGTAAACGCCCGGCCCTGTCGCGCTCGTAGCGGGTGACCAGCGATAAACCCTGCTCGCCGAACTCGGTCTTCTCCAGCAGGTGCCCGTTGAGGTCGTAGACGTAAGCCGTACGCCGCCCATCAAACCCGGTTTCCTGTCGGATCAATCCGGTCGGCGTGTAATCCAGTCGGTACTTTTCGCCCGATTCGTTTTCAATCTCGGTCAGCAACAGCCGCGCATGGTCATAGCGATACTGCACGCGGGTGCCGTCAGGATT
>NZ_JASCPT010000269.1:0-1192 GCF_029959775.1 Pseudomonas sp. PS01270
GGGCAAGCCCGCTCCCACAGGGTTATTTGTCGCTCACAGATTGTGGGTACACCAATAAACCTGTGGGAGCGGGCTTGCCCGCGATGGCGTCAGCGCTGACACCGAAAAATCATCAGTCAGAAGCAACCCTGGCAAACCCCGCCCGGATTTTCTCTTCCGGCAAGTCATCGGCAATAAACACGATCACACTCTCCCGCGTCTCGCCCTCGGCCCATTCGCTGTCCCAGTCGAAACCATAGAGTTTCAGCACACCCTGAAAAACCAGCCGCCGATCTTCGCCGGCAATATTCAGCACGCCTTTGTAGCGCAGCAATTGCTTGCCGTGCTCTTCCAGCAGCTCGTTCATGAACTCGCTGAGCTGATCGATATCCAGCGCCTGATCGGTGCGCAGCACCAGACTGGAGATGCGATCGATCGACGGTGCCTTGCTCACCGGACGCAGGCTCAGACCGCCGCCCAGGTCAGCATTGAGGTTGAAGCCGCGTACATCCAGCAATTCAGCCAGATCGATGTTGCCATGCTCGACCACACGGATCGGCGCGCGGCGGTTGATTCGCGTAAGGCGCTCGCTCAGCGCAGTGAACGTCGCCTCATCGACCAGATCGGTTTTGCTCACCAGCAAGCGATCGGCGAAACCGATCTGCGCCTGGGCAATGGTCTGGGTCAGGTGCACGTCGGCGTGAGCGGCGTCGACCAGGGTGATGATGCCGTCGAGCAGATAACGCTCGCGCAGCTCTTCATCGATGAAAAAGGTCTGCGCCACCGGCGCCGGATCCGCGAGACCCGTGCACTCGATCACCAGACGGTCGAAGGCGATCTCGCCACTGTCCAGGCGCTCAAGCAGCAAGTACAGCGCCTTGGTCAGATCGGTGTGAATGGTGCAGCAGACGCAGCCGTTGGCCAGGGTCATGACTTGCACCGGCTCGTCACCCAACAGCTGGGTATCGATGCCGGCGTCGCTGAATTCGTTTTCGATCACGGCGATTTTCAGGCCGTGCTCGGCTTTCAATAAATGACGCAGCAAGGTGGTCTTGCCGGCGCCGAGGAAACCGCTGAGAACCGTTACCGGAATGGGAGAAGACAAAACCCGATCTCCTGAAAAGAACACAAAAACAAATGTGGGAGCGAGCCTGCTCGCGAAAGCGGTGTGTCAGTCAAATCATCCATCAACTGACACTCCGTATTCGCGAGC
>NZ_JASCPT010000026.1:0-51772 GCF_029959775.1 Pseudomonas sp. PS01270
CCACTGTGGGAGCGAGCCTGCTCGCTAATGCGTCGTGCCAGAGGATTCAATGCTGAATGACACACCGCCTTCGCGAGCAGGCTCGCTCCCACAGGGACGGTTCAGAGCGGTTCAACGCGGTGGATAGTTGGCCAGGATCCGTGTGACGGTCTCGCGAATGGCATTGCTGCGGTCAGCCGGATTCGGGCGGTTGCTGAGCATTTGCTCATCGCTGCCACGCCAGACCAGTTTGCCGTCCTTGCCGTCGAGCAGGTCGATCTGAATGGTCGCGACCTTGTAGGTGATGTTGCGCGTTTCGTTGTACATCGGTGCGCCCCAGTAGCCATTCCACGGGCCGCCCCAACCGCCGCCGTAATTGGTCGTCACCTGCTGCTGCCGGTCCTCGACGATCAGGTAGGTCTGCACGCTCAGATCACCTTTGCCGCCGCCGGCAGCCGGGCGCAAACCGCGCTGATCGAGTTGATCGGCCACCGCCTGGCGGATGCGCTGTTCGGTGAGGTCGCTTTTGATGCGCGGATCATCGGGGCGATATTGCAGGGCCGGGTCTTTCCAGCTCCAGCTGCGATAAGCGGCAAAGTCGCGGCTGGCGTCGAAATCGTGATTGACCTGATTCGCGGCGCAGGCACTGAGCAGCGCGGCAACAGCGAGTAGAGCGAGACGGCGGAACATGATTTTTCTCCGGGTGAAGACATGAACCTGCTGACACGACGTCAGCTGGGAGGATACGCCGCCATGGCTTTTTCCACAGCCTCGCGGATCGCATCGGCGCGTTCGATCTGATTGCCCTGGGTGCCGGTCTCGGCGCTGGCGCTCCACACTGGCTGACCATTGCCGGCATCGAACAGATCGACCCGCACCACCACGACCTGCTCCTGATAGGTGCGCACGATCGGCACGCTGTTGTACATGCCGTAACCGCGACCATAACGATCATAGCCGCCGTATCCGCCGTAGTAGCCGTAGTCGTCGCGAACCTGGCGCAAACGGGTTTCCAGACGCAGATCGGCGCTGACCAGCAGGTCGGCCGGGCGGTTGTCGCGCATCGGCCGCAAGCCGCGCTGGTCGAGGGCGTTGCTGACCGCCTCGGCCACCTGCGCCGAGTCAGCCCACGCCGTGCCCGGCGGCAACTGCCCGTTGCGCCAGGCCCAGTTGCGGTAGCGCCCGTAATCACGCGGCGGCGCCGGGTAGGCGCTGCGGTCGAAGGTGGCGGCGGCTTGCGGCGGTGCCGGCGGCAACGGCCGTGACTGGGCCACGTAGGGGTTGCTGCCCTGGCAAGCGGCCAACCCCAGACTTATCAGCAATAACCCGCATCGAGCTTTCATGTCGCGCTCCGCTCAGATCGGCCGGCAGATCCAGTGCAAGTAACGCCCAAGCCCGGCGAAGCCTGGGTGACGACGGTGCGCGAGTTCCATTTCCAGCAAGTCCGCCAGTTCGGCGCGGGCCTGGAATTCCACCGGCATGTAATCGTGAAATACCCGTACGCCGCTCTGACTTTCGACCTGCCACATACCGGCGAGTTGCGTTGCCAATTCCCGTGGGTCGAGAGGCTGCTGCGGGGTCAGGCTCTGTTTCTCGCCGGCCATGACGTTCTTGCGCATTTTCTTGAAATGGCCCTTGAGCAGATTGCGATAAATCAGCGCATCACGGTTGTAGAACGCCAGCGACAGCCAGCCGCCAGGCTTGGTCAACTGGTGCAGCACCGGCAGGATCGCGTGGGGCTCGGCGAGCCATTCCAGCACGGCGTGGCAGATCACCAGATCGTAGGGTTCGGTGAGCTGACCGGGCAGTTTCTGCCACGGCGCCTGAATGAATGTCGCGGTGTGTCCGGCTTCGGCAAAACGCTGGCGCGCACCTTCGAGCATCGGTTCCGCCGGCTCGGTGAAGGTGACGTCATGGCCGCGCTCGGCCAGCCACAGCGACATATGCCCCAGGCCTCCGCCGATATCGAGCACCCGCAGCGGCCGATCCGGCAAGGCCTCGGTCAGATCGGCCTGCAACACGGCGAGGCGAATCGCGCCTTTGGCGCCGCCGTAGATTTTTTCGGCGAAGCGCGTGGCCAACTGATCGAAATGACGGTCGCTCATCAGTTGAACCGCCGTTCGCTGTCGGCGAGCTTGGCGCGCACCACTTCATTCATGTCCAGACCCAGTTCGCTGCACAGCAGCAACAGATACAGGACGATATCGCCGACTTCCTGCCCGGCATGCGCGAGCTTGTCCGCCGGCAACTGGCGCGACTGGTCTTCTGTCAGCCACTGGAAGATTTCCACCAGCTCGGCCATTTCGACGCTGGCGGCCATGGCGAGGTTTTTCGGGCTGTGAAATTGCCGCCAGTCATTGCGGTCACGAATGGCGTGCAGGCGTTCGGTCAGTTCTACAAGGTTCATCGGGCTCTCCTGAAGACGCATAGCTTCGGGGGGATGCGGGCTGAAGGCAAGCAGCGCAGATGATCAATTGTGGGGGCGAGCCTGCTCGCGAAGGCGATGGATCATCCAGACCGGATTTGCCTCACACGCCCCCTTCGCGAGCAGGCTCGCTCCCACACATGATCCGGGCAAACCTTCTATCATGCAGGGAACTCGGCCGCCCTCGGCGTGGCCCAAGGCTCAGCTCTTTCATCAGGGATGCACACATGCGTGTAGAAAGCTTTTTCGAATGGCTCGGCCAGGCACTCGGTTCGATCATCCGTTTTATCGTCGACGGCCTCAGCGGCCTGTTCAATATTCTCAGCAATGCCGGCAGCAACTTTGTCGACGGCCTGGCGCAAACGCTGGGGATGGACACCTCGATCATCAGCATCATCGCCCTGATCGTTGGCCTGATGCTGCTGTGGTCGGCGATCCGGGCGTTCATGAATGCGTCGATCATTGCCGGGATCATCTGGTTGCTGCTGGGGTTGTGGTTGTTGAGCTGGATTATTCACTAGTGCTTCAAAAGCCCCTCACCCCAGCCCTCTCCCAGAGGGAGAGGGAGCTGACCGCGTTGCTTTGAAATTCTCCACCGACCTGGAATATCGAGTCGAACTCACGCTTGAGAGCGACGAAGATCGGCCCCCTCTCCCATTCCCGGAGAGAGAGGGAGCTGACCGCGTTGCTTTGAAATTCTCCACCGACCTGGAATATCGAGTCGAACTCACGCTTGAGAGCGACGAAGATCGGCCCCCTCTCCCATTCCCGGAGAGAGAGGGAGCTGACCGCGTTGCTTTGAAATTCTCCACCGACCTGGAATATCGAGTCGAACTCACGCTTGAGAGCGACGAAGATCGGCTCCCTCTCCCATTCCCGGAGAGAGGGGGAGCTGACCGCGTTGCTTTGAAATTCTCCACCGACCTGCAATATCGAGTCGAACTCACGCTTGAGAGCGACGAAGATCGGCCCCCTCTCCCTCTGGGAGAGGGCTGGGGTGAGGGTGTTTCTGCCGCTACAATCCTCGCTCCCCCAAGGAGCCTGCATGTCCTCTCTGATTACCGACTGGCGCGACCGCCCGACTCACCGCAAGGTCTGGTCGCTCGCCGCGCCGATGATTCTTTCCAATATCTCCGTGCCGCTGGTGGCGCTGGTCGACAGCACTGTCATCGGCCATCTGCCACATGCCCATCAACTCGGCGCGGTGGCGGTCGGCGCCAGTCTGTACACGTTTCTCGCCTGGGCGATGGGTTTTCTGCGCATGGGCACCACCGGTTTTGCCGCGCAGGCTGCCGGGCGCAGCGATGGCGCGGCGTTGCGGCAGATTCTCTTGCAGGGCCTGCTGCTGGCGATGGGGCTGGCCGTCGTGCTCGGCACTCTTGGCGTGCCGCTCAGCGGCGTTGCCCTGCACTTCATGCAACCGTCGGCTGAACTGGATCAGCTGACCCGGGAGTTTTTCCACACGCGCCTGTTCGGCCTGCCCGCAGCGCTGGCGACGTATGCGCTGGTCGGCTGGTTCCTCGGCACGCAGAACGCCCGAGCGCCGCTGGCGATTCTGCTGAGCACCAACCTGATCAACATCGCCCTCAATCTGTGGTTTGTCATTGGCCTGGACTGGGGCGTGGTCGGCTCGGCGCGGGCTTCGGTAATCGCCGAATGGTGCGGCGCCCTGCTCGGCCTGTGGCTGACGCGCACGGCGTTGCGCGCCTATCCGGGGCAGATCATCTGGTCGGCGCTGAAAGTCTGGCAGAGCTGGCGCCCGCTGCTGGCGGTCAACCGTGACATTTTCATCCGCAGCCTCGCCCTGCAATCGGTGTTTTTCCTGATCACCGTGCAAGGCGCGCGGCTCGGCGATGCGACCGTAGCGGCCAACGCGCTGCTGCTCAACGGCTTGCTGCTGACAGCCCATGCACTGGACGGACTGGCCCACGCAGTCGAAGCCTTGTGCGGCCATGCCATTGGCGCCCGGGATCGCCTGGCCTTGCGTCGATCGCTGGTGGTGGCCGGCGGCTGGTCGCTGATCGCCAGCCTCGGGTTCGCTGTGCTGTTTCTGCTCGCCGGGCACCTGTTCATCGAGATGCAGACCGACATTCAGAGCGTGCGCGACACGGCGTTCATCTATCTGCCCTACCTCGCCGTGCTGCCGCTGATTGCGGTGTGGAGTTACCTGCTCGACGGCCTGTTCATCGGCGCCACCCGTGCGCGGGAAATGCGTAATGGCATGCTGCTGACGGTGTTGTTGCTCCTGCCATTCGCCTGGTTCTTGCAAGCGCTGGGCAATCACGGCCTGTGGATATCTTTTCTACTGTTCATGGTCTTGCGCAGCGTGACCCTTGGCGCGCAAGCCTTGTGGCTCAAGCGCAGCGATGGCTGGTTCAGCGGCAAGGCTCACTGACCAGAAAAGTCAGTCCGCCGCGCCCCACTGCCGACGCAGAAAGTCGAGCCGTTCCGGCTGGGTCAGTCCGGCCGGCGGCACGACCAGCACGGCGCGCGGATTGAGCAGGCGCAGCCATAGCCAGCCGTCGAGCACGGCACGGTCAGTAAAACCCAGCGCCAGGCCTTGTTGCACATGCACAGCAATCGTCTGGTAGTCAGCGCTCAGAGACTGGCACCAGCGCCAGATGTGCTGCTCCAGCAGACAGGTTTGCAGGCGTTCGCGCTGGCGCCGGGTCAGGCTTTCTTCGATGCCCAAAGGTTCGACGAGCAGGCCGGGATTGCGCAGCTGTTGCCAGCCCTGACTGCCGATGGCGCGGTCCGCCCAGGTGCCGCCAAACCAGCGCAACTGGCGGATCGGCCCGAGCCAGCGACTCAACTGCGTGGCGTCACAGGCGTCGAAGAAATAACTGGCGGTCTGGCGGTTGTAATAGCTGAGCAAGGCCCGATGATTCAAACCGAACGAGACGGTAAGCATGCGCTGCAAGTGGCTGAGCAGCTGCTGCGCCGGTATCTCGCAGCTCAGTAACAGGCCGCGCCAGGTGTCCGGGTCGCGCAGGCACAGGGCGGTCAATGCCGGGCTCTCGCGCAAATCGACGAGAACCGGACCGTGCTCACTGACCGGCTGAAATTCGGTGCCGTCGAACAAGCGGTGCCGCTGCACATCGGCAAAGCCCTGGCGCAAGGTCAGCAAGGCGCGTGCCGCGTCCGGGGTGTCGAGCAACAGCCATTGCGCCATGGGCTCAAGCGCCGCGCCGCTCATCGTGCGCTGCTCTGATCGAGCGCGGTGAGCAGCCGGCAACTGCATACGGACTCGGCGCAGTGGTTGAAGCTGCCACCGCCCGGCATCAGGCACAGCAACAGCAACGGCTCGCCAGACTGCAACGATTGCTGCAACCCATCGCTCACCAGCAGTTCGGGGAGCGATACCGGTTCATCGTCCTCGACCGCAGCCTCTGGCAACACCGAGGGCTGGAGCACGCCACTGACCACCGGCTGATCGGGATCGCCCTCTAGAAAACTCACCACCACTTCCACGCCATCGGCGAGTGCCGCCGAGGGCAGCTCGTTCAGGTCAGGCGCGAGGGGCAGCCAGCAATGGCTCGGCGCTGCGCCTTCGCCCTGATACAGCCAGTCGAATTGCACCGCGACCGGCCGCGCGCGATCCGGCTGCGGCTCATCGACGCTGACCACCCAGGCACGCTGCAAGCTGTGCATGCGCTGCTTGGACTTCGCAGCAGCGGGCACACAGACGGGTACCCGCGCGGCCGCGAACAGGCGATTGCAATAGGGCGATTCGAGAGACTGATCGGCCCGATGCTCGATGCGGGTCAGCAGCCATGGGCGGTTGCATTCGAGGAAAGGATGGCCGTCCAGCGGCAACCACTGACCACTGCGCAAGGCCGGCAGATCGCTGTGGCCTTCGGAATCGGGTCCTCGCTGGCTGGCCTGCGAGTCTTCGCGCAGTCGCCATTGGCGGACGGCTGGAGCGACGCCATGCTGGTCATGCTCGCCCTGATAGTGCGCGACGTCTGCATGGGGCATCCGCGTCGGATCGTCGCCGAACACCAGGCAGTGCCTGTCGCGGTGATGTTCGAAGTAGTAGTGAATGCGCGCCTCTGCGCACAGACGCTGAAGCAGTTGCAGATCGGATTCGCGGTATTGCGTGCAGAAGGTGCGGGCCGGGTAGTCGCTGTGCAACTCGTAACGTCGTTGCAGGCCGACGATGCCATGTTCGCGCAGCACCTGTTCGATGATCTGCGGCACGCAGCGGCCGCTGAAGATGCGCTGGCTCAAACGCAGGTCGAGGCAGTCGAGCCTCGGCCCGAGACGTACTCGGCACAAACGCAAGCCATGGCCGGGCTCGTGCTGGACAAGGCTGTGCAATTGCCCGTGCACACCCTGGCCGGGCGCGCCGAAACACAGGAACGCGGAACGATGCAGCAGGCCGGCGAGATCCAGATGCGGATCGTCGATCACCACATCGATCTCGAAGGCGAAGGGTTCGCTGAGCGCTTCCCTTCCGGTAAAGGCGAGAACTTCGAAGGGGTCGGACAGGCCCGCTACATCGAGACGAAACGACGGCTCGTTGACTGGATCGAACATGGGCGGATCTCTACAGGAGGGGCGGCCGGGGATTCTCGCCGAGAGGCATGGCCGAGTAGAGAGGCGAAGTACAACTTAGGAAATGACCTACGCGAAAAGCAGACCAGATGAGTTTGCTGACCGTGATAGCACAGGTTTTCGAGAAAAAATCAGGAGATATCCCACCGGGTTGTCCGATTTTTCCACAGCTTGCGGAAAAAAATCAGACAACCCGGGTGGAACGCTATCGGGTCTCAGGAAGACAGATAGGAAGAGCGGGTCAGGCCCAGACGCAAGGCATCGAGGAACTGCGTGCGCTCGCTGGCACTGATGCGGGCACTGGCGCACTTGTCGCGGTAGTGAGTCATCAGTTCTTCCGGCGACAAGTGCACGTAACGCAGCATGTCTTCGATGGTGTCGTGGGTCTCGATACCGGCGTGGTACACGCTGCCATCGGCGTTCTGGTAGATGTTCACCGAATCGGTGTCACCGAACAGGTTGTGCATGTCGCCGAGGATTTCCTGATAGGCACCGACCAGGAACACGCCCAGCAGGTAATCTTCGCCTTCATTCAATGCGTGCACCGGCAGGCTGGTTTCGATGCTCTGCTCGTCGACGTACTGGTTGATCTTGCCATCGGAGTCGCAGGTCAGATCCTGCAGCACCGCACGGCGCAGCGGCTCTTCGTCGAGGCGATGCAGCGGGATGATCGGCAGCACCTGATCGATCGCCCAGGTGTCCGGCAGGCTCTGGAACACCGAGAAGTTGCAGATGTACTTGTCGGCCAGCTTGTCGTTGAGTTCGTCGAGCACCTGGCGGTGCGAACGCTGACGCGCTTTCAGCGAGTTGTGCAAGCGACGGCACACGGCGAAGTAGCACTGCTCGGCGAGGGCTTTTTCCGCCAGGGTCAGCTTGCCGTCGGCATACTGCGCGGCGACGTCGCTCATGTAGTGGGTGGCGCGCCAGTAGGTTTCGGTGACCATTTCGATGTCGGTCGGGCCGAGCAGATCGACCAGCCACTGCACGGTTTCCGGCAGGCTTTCCTTGTTCTCGATCAGCGGGATTTCGTCGTTGTGTTTCTCGACGTCGGTGACCTGCACCACCAGCATCGCGTGGTGCGCGGTCAGCGAACGACCACTCTCGGAGAAGATGTGCGGATGCGGCAGGCTCTGCGCGTCGCAGAATTCCTTGAGCATGCCGACCACGACACCGGCGTAATCGTCCATGTCGTAGTTGATCGAACTGGCGTTGCGCGAGTGGGTACCGTCGTAGTCGACACCGAGGCCGCCGCCGACGTCGATGTGATCGACCGGCAGACCGAGGTTGCGCAATTCGCCGTAATAACGGATCGCTTCCTTGAAGCCGTGCTGATAGTCAGCGAGGTTGGCAATCTGCGAACCCATGTGGAAGTGCAGCAGGCGGATGCCCTGATCCAGACCGGCGCCACGGAAGCGCTCGACCACCGACAGCAGTTGCGCCGCCGACAGACCGAATTTGGATTTTTCGCCACCGGTGTCCGCCCATTTCGACGAGGCCAGCGACGACAGGCGCACGCGCAGACCCACCTGCGGCTTGACCTTCAGCGAGGCGGCTTCTTCGATCACCAGGCCGACTTCGGATTCTTTCTCGATGACGATGAACACGTTATGGCCGAGCTTCTGGCCCATCAGCGCCAGACGGATAAACTCGCGGTCCTTGTAACCGTTGCAGACGATGGTGCCGCCCTTCGGCGCCAGCGCCAGCACCGCCAGCAGCTCAGGCTTGGAGCCGGCTTCCAGACCGATGGAAACGTTCTGGGTGGCGATGATGTTCTCGATCACCGCTTCCTGCTGGTTGACCTTGATCGGGTACAGCGCGGTGTATTTGCTCTGGTATTCCAGGCGCTCGATGTTGGAATCGAAAGCGCCGGTCAACTGACGGACACGGTCTTGCAGGATGTCGGGGAACCGCACCAGCAGCGGCAAGGACAAACCGCTCTTGCGCAGTTGGTCGACTTGCTCGAACAGGTCGATAGGCGAGCTGCTCGGGCCGTTCGGACGTACTTCGACGCGACCGGCTTCATTGATCGCGAAATACCCGGCCCCCCAATGGCGAATCCCGTAAACGCTGCGGCTGTCCGCAACTGTCCATTGGCTGCCATCGTCTTTACGTGTGCGTCGTACGGACATCGAAGTCCCCTATAAAGAAGTCAGAGTGCGTCGCCTGAAGTGCAGGCCGGCGCAGTCTAAAGAATGAAAATGACGGTTCGTCAGTGCGGCGGTAGACCGCACTGACTGCGTGGAGTTTAGAAACCGGTCATGAACAGGCTCTGTGAAAACCATGGCGACGACGCCGGATCCGAGAACACTCGAAGCCGGATCAAGCCGCCGGAGGGTTTCACAGAGGCTGCTAGCCGCCGGATTTCTTCGCTTTGAAACCGTGTTTGATCAGCTCTGCCAAGAGTAGCTCGACGTGATCGCCCTGGATTTCGATGATGCCGTCCTTCAACGCCCCGCCGGTGCCACAACGTTTCTTCAACGTCGTCGCCAGCTCCTTGAGCGCGTCTTCGGCAAGAGGCACGCCGGTGATGGTGGTCACCGTCTTGCCGCCACGGCCCTTGCTTTCGCGACGCACGCGGGCAATGCCGTCACCGGCCGGAATCACGGTTTGTTTGCAGATACAGGCGTCCACCGGCTTACTGCATTCCGGGCAATGACGACCTGCGTCGGTGGAAAATACCAGGCCGCCCAGGGCGGCGAAGGATGCGGCTTTCTTGGCCACCGGCAATCCTCTCGGGAGGACAAAGACTGATCGCAACCTTGGGCAAGGTCAGCGACCGCGAAGCCCCACTCAGGCAGGGGCAGCGCTACTGCATCGATGCTTTTTGGGAAGCGCTCGGTGCAGCTTGAAAAGGTCGCGCAGTGTAACGGCAAAAATCGCGATTGCTAAGTGCCAATCGGCGCCAATTCATGTGTTCTTTGCGACGTTGCTTTGCTGCGCCTTGAGATAGCGCTTCAGCGCGGCCAGAGAGTCCGGGCAATAAGGCTTTTCGCTGATTTCGCGCATGACCTGTTCGATGGGGATGAATCGCGCTTCGAGGACTTCTTCCGGCTGCAGTTTCAGCGGCCCGTCCCACACGGCGGAAAACGCCGAACACCACAGACGGTTGCCGGTGTCTTCGAAGTAGAAGTGATCGTGAGCGGTGAGTTCGACGCCGCTGACGCCCAGCTCTTCCGCAAGCTCGCGCGCCGCCGACTCGGCATAACTTTCGTCGGCCTGGACCATGCCGCCTGCGGCAACATCCCAGTAACCGGGATAAATCGCCTTGCTCAACGTGCGCCGGTGCACGCACAGCTCACCGGCGGAGTTGAACAGCATGATGTAGGTGCCACGGCCAATCAGCCCGCGCTCACGCAAATCGGAGCGCACCAGAGCGCCGAGCAGGTTGTCCTGCTCGTCAACCCAGGCGATCTGTTCGGCGTCCGAGGCGGCGCGATGGGCCGCCTCTCTTGTGCTCTGGCTCACGTATCAGCCCTGATTGAGCAGTTGACGCAAGTCGATCACCGCAGCGTTGGCCCGGGAAATGTAGTTGGCCATGACCAGCGAGTGGTTGGCCAATACGCCGAAACCGCTGCCATTGAGGATCATCGGGCTCCACACCGGCTCTTGCGAAGCCTCCAGCTCACGGATGATCTGGCGCACGCTGACGGTGGCGTTCTTCTTCGCCAGCACATCGGCGAAGTCGACCTCGATGGCACGCAGCAGATGGGACAGTGCCCAGGCCTGACCGCGTGCTTCGTAGAACACGTTGTCGATCTGCATCCACGGGGTTTCCACGACTTCTTCGTCAACCTGCGGCACTTCGCCGACCGCCGGAACTTCGGTCTTCAGCGCAGTATTGAGCTTGACCCGACCGACACTGGCCGACAGGCGTTGCGACAACGAACCGAGACGGGTGCCGACATCGCCCAGCCAGTTGTTGAGGTTGTCGGCGCGCGCGTAGAACAGCGCGTTTTTCTGATTCGGATCCGACAAGCGCGACTGATAACGGCTCAGGGAGTTGATGCCTTCCTGGTATTCCGACTCGCTGGACGGCAGCACCCAGCTCTTGTTGTCGAAGTTGAAACGCGGTTCGGCCTTGGCCAGATCGGCGTCTTCGGCGGACTGTGATTGCGAACGGGCAAAATCCTTGCGCAGGGCGCGGGTCAGGTCACGCACCTGCACCAGCACGCCATATTCCCAGCTCGGCGTGTTGTCCATCCACAGGCCCGGCGGGAAACGGTCATTGGAAATGTAACCGCCCGGCTTGTTGAGCAAGGTGCCGGCAACGGTCTTCAGGGTTTCGACCGTGGTGTAGCCGACCACCATTTGCTTGCCTTCTTTCTCGGCAGCGACCTGGGCGTTCTGCGCCACCGGAAACAGCTCCGGTTCCTGGCTCCAGTACCAGCCCAGCGCGATGGTGACCAGCAAGTACAGACCGACCACTGTGGCCAGCGCCCGGCTGAACAGCAGCCCGCCGACATAGCTGCGGGTGGCCGACTTGGGCTCGGCGGCACGTTCAGGCGCGCTGCCCGCGCGGTTTTTCCAGTCCAGCATGGCGATATCCTTTCAATCACTTGGGTTCAACGGTTCGACCACAACCATACAACAACGTGCCAAGGCCGGGCACCCGTCGCTATCGATAAGCCGCAAATGGTGCGGCCCGATGACGCTTCGCGACACACTAAGGGATTCCCTGATAGGGCAACGCCAGCAACGCAGTGAACTCTGATCTGGATTCGGCCCGAGCAGCGATGTACAAATTCCCGACTGTTCTGCCCTGCCCTTCAAGTCAAGCGTCCGGATTTCGGGCATCTGACTGACCTGCAAGTGCATGAAAGAACCAAGCGGTCAGAAACTGAATCGTGTCGTCCAGCAGATTATTGACGTACGACACTCGTCTAAGGGAAAAGAGGTGCTAGCATAGAGCCACCAGTCGATCTCAGCATGCACCCTAACTAGTAGTCAGGATATGACCGAGCCAGAAGACCCCAGCCGTGAGCGTCTCAAGCACCACTTTGCCCAGCGGGTAATTCATCAGGCACGTCAGATTCTTGAGATATGGCAGCGCCTGCAACGCAGTGAGTGGTCCACCGTCGATCTCGCCGAACTGAGCGAGGCGAATCTGCGTCTGCTGCGTTTTGCCGAGCGTTTCGAACAGCCGGAACACACGCAGTTGGCGCACCATATCAGCCAGTCGCTGCAAGCGGTGGATGCCAACCGTGGGCGCCTCAGCAGCGGCCTGATCACTGATCTGAATCGGTTGATGCAGCGCCTTTCGCGTACCGGCCTGCGCCATGGTGATCAGCTCGACCAGACGTTCCTGCCGCCGCTGCGCAAGCCGATCTACGTAGTGTTGCAGGATCACGACCGCGCCGAACGCCTGGCCAAGCAGCTCGAATTCTTTGGCCTGAGCGCACAGGCGCTGGACAGTGTCGCCGCGTTTCGCTCGTCAATGGTCGAGCGCTTGCCCGCGGCGATTGTCATGGACGTGGATTTCAGTGGCCCCGGCATCGGCCTGAAACTCGCCGCCGAAGCTCAGGTCGGCCTCGAAGAACCGCTGCCGCTGCTGTTCTTCAGCCTGCACGAAACCGACACCCCGACCCGCCTCGCCGCCGTGCGCGCCGGTGGCCAGGAATTCCTCACCGGCACCCTTGAAGCCTCGAGCCTGCTGGAAAAAATCGAAGTGCTGACCTGCGTCGCCCAGTACGAACCTTATAAAGTGCTGATCATCGACGACTCGCGCGCCCAGGCCCTGCACACCGAGCGCCTGCTCAACAGCGCCGGGATTGTCACACGCACCCTGATCGAACCGATTCAGGCAATGGCCGAACTGGCGGATTTCCAGCCGGACCTGATCATCCTCGACATGTACATGCCGGCCTGCACCGGCACCGAGCTGGCCAAAGTCATCCGTCACAACGACCGCTACGTCAGCGTGCCGATCATTTACCTGTCGGCCGAGGATGATCTGGACAAGCAGCTCGACGCCATGAGCGAGGGCGGCGATGACTTCCTGACCAAGCCGATCAAACCGCGACACCTGATCACCACCGTGCGCAACCGCGCCGCGCGGGCGCGCAATCTCAAGGCGCGGATGGTTCGCGACAGCCTCACCGGCCTGTACAACCACACGCACATCCTGCAATTGCTCGAGGACTGCTCGTTCCGCGCCCGCCGCGAGAACAAGCCGCTGAGCTTTGCCATGCTCGACATCGATCACTTCAAACGGGTCAACGACAGCCACGGCCACCCGATGGGCGACCGTGTGATCAAGAGCCTGGCGCTGTTTCTCAAACAGCGTTTGCGCAAGACCGACTTCATCGGCCGTTACGGCGGCGAAGAGTTCGCCATCGTCATGCCCGACACCGATATCGACGCGGCGCATAAAGTCCTCGACGAAATTCGTCAGCGCTTCGCCGAGATTCATTACCCGGCGCAGCCGCAGGACCTGTGGTGCACGTTCAGCGCCGGCGTGGTGGAAATGTGCGATGACTCCGACAGCCTGATGATGGCCAGCCAGGCCGACGAGGCGCTGTACCGCGCCAAGGGTGCAGGACGCAATCGGGTGCAGACCGCGCGGCAGTCAAAGCAAAGTGCCACTTTTTCATCGGAATCCACTGATTCGGTCATAACCTTGTAATGGAACCGCAATAAATTCAGGCGCTTACCATTCCTGCCGTTGGTAGCCCTCATGCGCCTGAAGTTGCTCACCAATCTCAATACCTTGCTGCTGGTCGCCGTCTGCGTGGCCCTTGGCGCCACGCTGTGGTGGTCGCAAAAAGCCCTCGAACGTCCGTATCTGTTGATGGAGCGTTACCTCGGGCTGTCGCAACAATTTCAGAACGAGGTGGCGCGCAACGTCGAGGATTATCTGGCCAGCGGTGACGCGCTGCGCCTGAGCAGCGCCGCCCAGGCCATAGACAGCGTGCACAAGCAACTGGGTGAGCTGCCCCCGACGCTGGCCGACAGCGTGCAGCCAAGTCTGTCGAGCCTTGATGAATTCAGCAAAACCGACCTGCTCGCCGCCGGCAAACTGGCTGGCGATCCGCAGGCGCTGCTGTTGCAGGCCGAACGCGAACTCAGCGCCAGCCTCGACCAGCTCAACACCTACGCCAATGGCAACGCCGCCTACCTCGCGCCACTGCTCGCCGCATCGCAGCATCTGGGCAAACTGTCGCTGGCGCGGGACAAACTAGTCAGCAGCGGGCGCAGTGAACTGGCTGCCGATGTCGAGCGTGAAGTGAGCAACATGCGCGCCCAGGCCGAGGCCATCGATGCCCTGCCCTTGCTCGGTGTGGTCGCCAGCAACGAATCGAGCAGTGACGATTTCGCCGCGCTGATGGGCATCGAAAACACCGACAAAGCCGCCGCCGAAGATGCCGGTGTCGGCCTCAAACGCGAACTCAACAGCTTGCTTGGCCGCTATCCGGCGGAACTGGCGCGCACCCGCGAGCAGATCCAGAAACGCGCCGAGCTCAGCGCCGCGACCCACGAAAAAATCGCCAGCGTGCAACACGCCATCGCCGGCCTCGAACCGGTGGTACGCGCGCAACATGGGCAGATCCAGGGCGAAGTGCGCCTGATGCAAGGCGTGATGATCGGCCTGATTCTGCTGATCGCCCTGCTCATCGATACCTTGCAGCGGCGCCTGGCCCGCACCCTGACCAACCTCGCCCCAGCGCTGTCGACCTGGGCCGAAGGCGATTTCAGTCGCGACATCCAACTGGGCAAGACCAACCGCGAACTGCACGACATCGAAGCCTCGCTCAACCGCTTGCGTGCCTATCTGGTGGACCTGGTCGGCACCATTCGCGGCAACGCCGAACAAGTCGCGGGCAGCAGCCGCACCCTTGCGGAACTGAGCAATGACCTGCACAGCGGCGCCGAACATCAGGCCGGCGACACCGCGCTGATTCGCGACTCGCTGGGGGAACTCGAGGCAACGATTCAGCAAGTGGCCGGCGATGCCCGTCAGGCTGCCGACGCCAGTCGTCATGCCGGTCTCGCCGTCGAGCATGGGCAGGCTGTAATCGGCCAGAGCCTGACCGGACTGCATGCGCTGGTCGGTGAGGTTCAAGGCAATGCGCAGATGATCGA
Source organism: Pseudomonas sp. PS01270 (assembly GCF_029959775.1). Classification (NCBI taxonomy): domain Bacteria; kingdom Pseudomonadati; phylum Pseudomonadota; class Gammaproteobacteria; order Pseudomonadales; family Pseudomonadaceae; genus Pseudomonas; species Pseudomonas sp. PS01270. The sequence goes on from NZ_JASCPT010000026.1 coordinate 15,041, forward strand.
ACATCTGGCAGAAGAATCAGCAACCATCGGCGGCGTGCTGACAGTGATTCGTTCGATTGCTGACCAGACCAATCTGCTCGCCCTGAACGCCGCGATCGAGGCGGCCCGCGCCGGGGAGATGGGCCGTGGTTTTGCCGTGGTCGCCGAGGAAGTGCGCTCGCTGGCACAACGCACCGCCGGGGCCACGGCGGAAATCCAGACACTGATCGCCGGCCTGCAGACCGCCGCGCGGCAATCGGTCGAAGGCATGCGCGCGCAGGTCGAACACGCCGAAGCCACGGCCAGTCAGGCGCAAGCGGCCGACGGTGCACTGGACAAAATCGTCGGCGCGATCCAGACCATCGCCGACACCGCCGTGCGCATCGCCGATGTCACCGCGCAGCAAAGTGGCGCGGTCAGCGAGATCCGCGATCACAGCGAGCGCATTCATCAATTGGGTGGGGATAACCTGCTGCGCATCGGCCAGGGCCGCGAACAGGGCGAGAATCTGCTGGTTCTCGGCGGCCAATTGCATACAGCCGTTCAGGCCTTCCGCGTCTGACATACCACCTTCGCCAGCAGGCTCACTCCCACAGAGGTACACATTGCAATGTGGGAGCGAGCTTGCTCGCGAAGGCGGCAGCCCTGTCACTACAAATGACCGGATCCTGATCCTGGGTCACAAATTTCGCGCAAACATCGCCCATCGTGTCGCCTATTGCATGGAACTGGACAGTCACAAAGGCTTTGCGGCATAGTCGCCGGGTTCTGACGACTGCTCATTGATAACAAGGACAACGCAGATGGCAACGCTACTGGTGCTGCATGGCCCCAACCTGAACCTGCTCGGCACCCGGGAACCGGGGACCTACGGGTCGACGACCCTGGCGCAGATCAATCAGGATCTGGAGCGGCGCGCCCGCGAAGCCGGCCATCATCTGCTGCATCTGCAAAGCAACGCCGAGTACGAATTGATCGATCGCATCCACGCTGCGCGCGGTGAAGGCGTGGACTTCATTCTGATCAATCCGGCGGCTTTTACGCACACAAGTGTCGCATTACGTGACGCGCTGCTGGGAGTGAGCATCCCATTCATCGAAGTGCATTTGTCCAACGTGCACAAGCGCGAACCTTTCCGCCATCACTCCTACTTCTCCGATGTAGCGGTAGGAGTGATCTGCGGCCTTGGCGCCAGCGGTTACCGACTGGCCCTGGAGGCCGCACTAGAGCAGCTTGAACACCAAGCTATACGCCCCTGACCGACCCTTGGGAGTTGATGATTCATGGATATCCGTAAAGTTAAGAAACTGATCGAATTGCTGGAAGAGTCCGGCATCGACGAGCTCGAGATCAAGGAAGGCGAAGAGTCCGTACGCATCAGCCGCCACAGCAAGACCCCGGCGCAGCAGTACTACGCGCCAGCCCCGATGCAGGCTCCGGCTGCTGCCCCTGCTGCCGCGCCAGTCGCTGCCGCTGCTCCGGCTGCCGCTGCTGCACCCGCGCTGAACGGCACCGTTGCCCGTTCGCCGATGGTCGGCACCTTCTACCGTAAATCTTCGCCAACCTCGCCAGCCTTCGTTGAAGTCGGCCAGACCGTGAAGAAAGGCGACACCCTGTGCATCGTCGAAGCCATGAAGATGATGAACCACATCGAAGCTGAAACCAGCGGTGTGATCGAATCCATCCTCGTCGAAGACGGCCAGCCGGTTGAGTACGACCAACCGCTGTTCACCATCGTTTGAACCGCGGAGAGCCTTTGATGACTGCGAAGTTGGAAAAAGTTCTGATCGCTAACCGCGGTGAGATCGCCCTGCGGATTCTGCGTGCCTGCAAAGAGATGGGCATCAAGACCGTCGCCGTTTACTCCAAGGCCGACAAAGAGCTGATGCACCTGGGTCTGGCAGACGAATCCGTCTGCATCGGTCCGGCGTCCGCCGCTCAGTCTTACCTGCACATTCCGGCCATCATCGCTGCCGCTGAAGTGACCGGCGCTACCGCCATTCACCCAGGCTACGGTTTCCTAGCGGAAAACGCCGATTTTGCCGAGCAGGTCGAGAACTCCGGCTTCGCCTTCATCGGCCCGAAAGCCGACACCATTCGCCTGATGGGCGACAAGGTATCGGCCAAGCACGCGATGATCGAAGCAGGCGTACCGACCGTTCCTGGTTCTGACGGCCCGCTGCCGGAAGACGAAGAAACGGCGCTGCGCATCGGTCGTGAAGTCGGCTACCCGGTGATCATCAAGGCCGCCGGTGGCGGTGGTGGTCGCGGCATGCGCGTGGTGCACAAGGAAGAAGACCTGATCGCCTCGGCGAAACTGACCCGCTCCGAAGCAGGTGCGGCGTTCGGCAACCCGATGGTCTATCTGGAAAAATTCCTCACCAACCCGCGCCACGTCGAAGTGCAGGTTCTGTCCGACGGCCAGGGCCACGCCATCCACCTGGGCGACCGCGACTGCTCGCTGCAGCGTCGTCACCAGAAGGTTCTCGAAGAAGCACCGGCACCGGGCATCGACGAGAAGGCGCGCCAGGAAGTATTGGCTCGCTGCGTCAAGGCATGCATCGATATCGGCTACCGTGGCGCCGGTACTTTCGAGTTCCTCTACGAGAACGGCCGTTTCTACTTCATCGAAATGAACACCCGTGTTCAGGTGGAGCACCCGGTTTCGGAGATGGTCACCGGTATCGACATCGTCAAGGAGATGCTCAGCATCGCCGCTGGCAACAAGCTGTCGTTCACTCAGGATGACGTGGTCATCCGCGGTCACTCGCTGGAGTGCCGGATCAACGCTGAAGATCCGAAGACCTTCATGCCGAGCCCGGGCACGGTCAAGCATTTCCACGCTCCAGGCGGCAACGGCGTTCGCGTCGATTCGCACCTGTACAGCGGTTATGCCGTGCCACCGAACTACGACTCGCTGATCGGCAAGCTGATCACTTACGGCGCAACCCGCGACGAAGCCATGGCACGCATGCGCAATGCCCTGGACGAAATCGTGGTTGACGGGATCAAGACCAACATCCCGCTGCACCGTGACCTGGTTCGTGACGAAGGCTTCTGCAAGGGCGGTGTGAACATTCACTACCTCGAGCACAAGCTGGCCAAACAGTCGTAAGGCTGAAGCGGCATGAAAAACCCGATCCCTGCGGATCGGGTTTTTTTATGCCTGCAACAAACCCATCAGAGCATTACCGTGGAGAACGCCTGCTGCTCGACCATTGCGGCAGATGCCCGCAGGCCGGCATCATCGACCACCGCTCCTGCGGCGTTTTCATGTAACGGCCTGCGGGTGAACCGTCTCGTAAAGTGTCGGGCACGTACCGAGAGCCCGTCCTTGGCATAGCTCGATCTGGCGATAAGCGGGTCGTACAGCCTGCCAATCTGACCAGGGGAATGCTTGAACACTCTCGAGACTCCATTGTTCAGATTCAGCACCACGCCATAGCTGTTGCCCAGGCACGACGAGTACGACCAGTAATCCCAGGTCGGCTGCAGGCCCTGTTCGCGCAACACGCGCCTGACCGGACTGCCGATGTCAGCGCCCGCCGACAGCCAGTCGCCACCCACCAGCGTGGCGCGAATGTTCTGCGGTGCGCCCCCCAGACGCTCCAGCACCTGCGTGACACTTCGCTCGATCAACGGGCGAATATTGTGATCAAAATGAATGACCGCCCCCACCCTTGTCGTCGGGTTATACAGCGAGGCGATGACGCAACTCTGCGCATTCAAAGAAAACAGATAGTTATCTGGCGATCCGGGACGAAAATGCGCCACCACCGCTTCGCCCTGCAGCGCGCCGCGGTTCAGCACTGGCTCGACACCTCCAGGAAAAGCATCATTCAAATCGCTCACGCGCCCAAGGTTGCGCACGTTGCCACCCGTGAGCCCGACCCTGGCGTGTGTCCACTTGCCCCCCGGAGCAAGCCGAATCGGTTGCTGATAGATGGCGGTCGGGCGACGGGCATCCACCAGGCTCAGCCCACCAAAATGCGGATTTTCCCTGACCAGGAAATACTTGCCTCTGTTGCGAATGTAATAGGCCGGTTGCGGCTGTGCAGCGCTGGGCGGGCTGCGCCAGGTGCCGAAAAAGACGCCTTCTTCGGTCACCTTTTGCAAACGCTCGGGCGCCTTGCTGACGGCCTGCCTGGCATGGAAGCGTACTTCCCGGATCGCCGGCAGCGCTTCCCTGCGCAGCGGAGCCACGGTGTTCAGACGCTCTGACAACAACGAGACCGGCCGCATGGTGTGCTTCAGACTTCTGGCCGCACCGCCCAGCCACTTGATCGCACTGCCGGCGCCGACCATAGCGAACAACGCGCCCCACGACGCCTCCAGCCAGTGGCCGAGCGCGCCATCGACGTCACCCTCCAGATGCGCAGCGACCGCCTGACCGGCGCTGACGGCGATGAACACGACATCGAGCAGCAAGGCAAACGGAGGGAACACCATGCAAAACGGTGCAGCTGCAAACATCAGCCCCTTGACCACTTGGCGTTCGATCATTTGCGCGCGGCTGGTGGTGATGTCCTGCACATCCGTGACCGCGCGCTCGATGTACGCGTTGAACTCGCTGCGCGCGTCAATCAGGCGCTGCGCTTCGTACAGCGTATCGACGCGTTGTTTTTTTGCCGCAATCGCATACAGGGTGCGCGACACGATGCTGCGCGCGGCAACCGGCGTACGCGCCATCAAGTAGTCATGCAAAGCGCCGGCGATGTCGCCGAACAGTGACTGATACGCACGCACCACAATGCCGTCGGGCGCATCAGGCGTGTACAGCCACCAGGACGGCTCGGGGTTGAACGAGGTCAGGACATAAACCCCGAGCACGACGTGATGGCGCACGGTGAACCTGAACACGCCGTCACTTTCAACCATGCTGGCGCCCGGAAAATGCGTATCCGGCGCTGGCACCTGGCTCAACAGAGAGACCTGACGGACCAGCGCTGAATACACCGCGTCGCTCAATCGCGCCTGACTTCTGGCCACGCGCAAATCACGGTCCATCTTTGACAGCAATACGTTGCGGTAGGCAAAGCGACGCGGTTCGTAGGCAGCATCACGCGGGTCGAGATATTTGCCACGGATCTCGCTGGCGTATTTTTCACCCAGCCACGCCCGGCGCAGATACAGCGCCAGATCGGCGCTGCGCACCTGGCTCAGATCCTGGCCAACCGACGATCGCACGCCTCTTTTCGGATGTTCGATGCCGGAGTTGTCATCGTAGCCGTGAATGGCCAGGTCGAGCAGCGTGGCTACCTGCTGCTTCCTGCGGTCAGCGACGCCAGGGTTGTAATCGATCAACACAGTGGCCGGATCGACCGGTTCCAGCACGTTCTTGCTGCGCATATAGGGGGTGATCGCTGCGGCAACCGTGCGCCTGGCGAAATCGACGAAAACCTCGAAACCGCCCAGCAGCTCGTTGAACACCTGCTGATGAACGATCAGTTCCTGATTGAGGCTGCTGATGCGCCGGCGAGCCTCAAGCCCGAGCGTCGTGTACCAGCGCAGCGAGTTGTCCTGCTCGACCCGCTGCAGGTTGTTTGCCAGGGCCATTTTTGCAGCGGCTTCGACGCATTCGGTGAACGGCAGGGGCGCTCGGCGAAGGTCACTCTGCATGCCCCAGAGAGCGGGGCTGGCCGCAGCGGCCAACAGATAATCCCGTGCAGGGTGATGTGCAGCCGGTGAAAGCTGTTGCAACAGATACTCACGACCGGATTCGCTCTGTGTCCAGCTCCACACTTCGCCGGTCAACGCCGCGATCGAAGGTAACCGGACCCACTCCTGACCGTCCGGCTTGTTGGGCGCGTACAGCACCAGGTTATTCACCGCTTGCTCAGTCTCTGCCTGGTAGAACACCAGAAGATCGGCGCATTGCATGCCGTTGGGCAGCGTCAAAGCGGCCACTTGCAACGGTTTCATTACCGCTTGCCCAGACCACACCTGCTCGAGACGCTCATGGTCGGAGTCCGACAGATGAGCTGCGCAGCGCGCGACGAATGCGCTCTGCCGAAGCCGTGCGGCAAACCAGTCGACAAGTGCCTTTTGCACCTCTATACGCTCGTACTGTTCGGCGAGAACGCGCAGGTAATCCGCCGGATAATCCTGTTCCGCCAGCATCTCGGCAATGAATGTTGGCTTCAGTGACTGGTTGCGCAATGGCGCAGGACCGCTGATCTCCAGTACCGCTGCGAAGTCCTGTCCGATCGGCCCGCATGCCAGCAGGTCACTGAGGCTGCGATTGTGGGTCGGCTCACCCACCGCCGAGCGCCATCTGAGCCGCACGTCGATCCGGTCCGGTTCAACCGTCATGTCGAGCTTGAGCTGAATGTATTCGATGGCCTGCTGGCGGGCAAAGTCGCGCAACGAGCCGTAGCCCAGCAGCAGGTCATCAAGTGCTGCCTGGGCCAGTGAGGTCTGCTCCTGATAATCACGCAACAAGGCGCGATCCGGCTCCTTCAGCGCCTTCATCCATGACGGCAGTTGCGCGAATGAATGGGCCTCGAGAATCTTTTTTTCTGCACCGGTTGCCAGGGCGGTCAATCGGTACCGACGCGTGCTGCGGGCCTGAACTCGGTCGATTTTGCTGCGTAATTGATCCAGTGTCAGGCCAGCCAGTTGGTCACGGCGCAACAGCAACTCGATGTCCTTGATATAGCGCCGCAGCTTGCGTTTGATCAGGCGATCGAACAACGCCTCTCGCCCTTTTGTCGCCCAATGTTCTCGCAGGTATTTTTTGTACTGGTCGAGAAAGTGCAACGAAACGCTATCCACCGTCCGGATCACATGCTCATGACGGCTGGACGGCAAACCGGGATCGGCGCCCCCAGGCCAGCGAAATGGCGCGTCCTGGAGCGCCAGGAACATGACTGGCCGGCCGTCGATAAGCTTTTGCAGAATGGCGTCAAGCAGGGCAACCACAAAGCCCGGGGCGAAATGACCGTCCGGGTAATGCCTGCGCAGTTCAGTCAATGCGAAGTGCTCCAGCGCCTCGAGCAACGTCATCTGGCTGTTCAAGCGCTTGTCGATCATCACCTGCCAGCGCGTGATGCGCAGGAGGATCTCCTGCACCGACCCCGTAGACGCAGCGGCTATCGGTGGTTTTTCTTCTACAGTCCCTTGTTGATCCGCCATGTCGTCCAGCCTTTTGTTGCGTAGAGATGAGCGCTCACTCTATTTGCCGACAAAAGTGCTCAGGCCATACATATGTATATCGCGGCCGCGAATGTGTAACAGCCAAGCGGTGTGTCCACTTTGCCGGCGACCTGGCGTAAACTGCGCGCTTTTGCAGCTTCGGGCTGCCCCACAGATTTTCAAAGGTGCCCGCCATGCCTTGGCTGCAAGTCCGTCTCGCCATCACCCCGGAACAAGCCGAAACCTACGAGGACGCATTCCTCGAAGTCGGCGCCGTGTCGGTGACTTTCATGGACGCCGAAGACCAGCCGATCTTCGAACCGGAACTCAACACCACGCCGCTGTGGTCGCACACCCACTTGCTGGCGCTGTTCGAAGGCGGTACCGAACCGGAACCGGTGCTGGCCCACCTGGAGTTGCTGACCGGCAGCCCGTTGCCCGAACATCACAGCGAAGTGATCGAAGATCAGGACTGGGAACGCAGCTGGATGGACGGTTTCGAGCCGATGCGTTTCGGCCAGCGTCTGTGGATCGTGCCGAGCTGGCACGCCGCACCCGAGCCTGACGCAGTCAATCTGCTGCTGGACCCGGGCCTGGCGTTCGGCACCGGCACCCACCCGACCACCGCGCTGTGCCTGGAATGGCTCGACGGCCAGGATCTGAAAGACTGCCACGTGCTCGACTTCGGCTGTGGCTCGGGGATTCTGGCGATTGCCGCCCTGCTGCTCGGTGCCAAGGAAGCCGTGGGCACCGACATCGACGTGCAAGCGCTGGAAGCCTCGCGCGACAACGCCGGGCGCAACAACATTGCCGATGAGCTGTTCCCGCTGTACCTGCCCGAGGATCTGCCGCCGGTTCCGGCCGACGTGCTGGTGGCCAATATTCTCGCCGGCCCGCTGGTGTCGCTGGCGCCGCAGCTGTCCAGCCTGGTCAAGAGCGGCGGGCGCCTGGCGCTGTCGGGCATTCTCGCCGAGCAGGGCGAAGAAGTAGCGGCAGCTTATGCGCAGGACTTCGAGCTCGACCCGATCGCCAATCGCGACGGCTGGGTGCGCATCACCGGGCGTCGGCGCTAAAATGACCGCTTGCCTGAACCGGATCGCCGCATGACCGACAGTTTCGTCACCCAATGCCCGCATTGCCAGACCAGTTTCCGCGTCAACCATGCTCAGTTGAGCGTGGCGCGCGGCGTGGTTCGTTGCGGCTCCTGCCTGCAAGTGTTCAATGCCGCCAAGCAGCTGCTCGAGCAACATTCTGGCAAGGACACGGTGACGCCGCTCGCACCAGCGCTGCCTGAAACGCCCGCGCCTGTCAGCGATTCTGCGGTCGTCGAACAGATCCCCGCGCCGCGCGCCATCAGCCAGAAGCAATGGAGCGCGTCGGAACTGGATCTGGACAGCCTCGATCTGGACGAAGAACTCGCCCGCCTCGAACAGCGTGAAATCCAACCAGCCGCCGAATTCGGCCGTACCCGCGAAGAATCCTTGAGCGCCCGGCGCGACAGCCCGGAACCGGACGAAGGCACATGGCCCGACAGCCTGTTCAGCGAGCCTGCGGATGAGCGCAGCGTAGCGCCGGATGTCGAGCCAGATATCGATGGCATCGAAACCCTCGAACCCGAGCGCACCGAACCTTCGCTGTCGCTGGAGCCGGTGGATCTGGATGACGAGCCGCCGATCCCGCAACTGCGCCTGCACGATCCGATTGACCCGACCGCCCGCCGCGAACGCTTCTCGGCGGGCGACGACAGCGATGACGACGATCTGCCGTTGATCACTTCGCCGCGCAAAAAACGCGAACGGGCCGAGCCCGGCGTGCGCGCCGAGGTCCTGCAGGATCTGACCGACGACCCGCTGCAACTGGACTGGCAGCAACGCCGTTCGCCTTGGGGCCGGCGCCTGCTGTGGCTGGTGCTGGTGCTCCTGGCCGCCGGCGGCCTTGCCGCCCAGTACATCGCCTATCACTTTGAGGAGCTGGCGCGGCAGGATCAATATCGACCGTGGTTCCAGCAGATCTGCCCGCAGATCGGCTGCACCGTGCCGTCGAAAGTCGATATCGGCAAAATCAAGAGCAGCAACCTGGTGGTGCGCAGCCATCCCGAGTTCAGCGGGGCACTGGTGGTCGATGCGATCATTTACAACCGGGCGACGTTTTCCCAACCGTTCCCCTTGCTCGAACTGCGTTTTGCCGACCTCAACGGTCATCTGATCGCCAGTCGTCGCTTCAAGCCCGGCGAGTATCTGAGCGGCGATCTCGAAGGCCTCGCGGAAATGCCGCCGCAGACGCCGATCCACATCGCCCTGGATATTCTCGATCCGGGGCCGAAAGCGGTGAATTACAGCCTGAACTTCCACTCACCGGAATGAACCGCTTCAGCGTTTCCCGATTGACGGCATTTTTCTGACTGATCGCAGCCGACCAAACCGTTGGCGATAACAGAATAACTGTTCAGATTTTGTTCAATTCAGCCTTTAACCAGTCATCGAGAGCGGGTATCATGCCCACCCTTTTTCGAACTCTCATGATCCGGCCCCACTTCAGGGAAGTCCTATGTCGGCGGTACGCATCGGCCCATATACATTGCAGAACGGTTTGATTCTCGCCCCGATGGCGGGCGTCACCGACCAGCCCTTTCGTCAGCTGTGCAAGCGTCTGGGCGCAGGGCTTGTAGTCTCGGAAATGGTCACCAGCGACATGAGCCTGTGGAATACCCGCAAGTCGCGCATGCGCATGATCCACGAAGGCGATCCCGAGCCGCGCTCGGTGCAGATTGCCGGTGGCGACGCGCAGATGCTGGCCGATGCGGCACGGGCCAACGTCGAGCTGGGCGCACAGATTATCGATATCAACATGGGTTGCCCGGCCAAGAAGGTCTGCAACAAGGCCGCCGGCTCCGCGTTGCTGAAAGACGAAGCACTGGTGACCGAGATCCTGCAGGCCGTAGTGGCCGCGGTTGATGTGCCGGTCACCCTGAAGATCCGCACGGGCTGGGATCGCGAGAACAAGAACGGTCTGAACGTGGCGAAGATCGCCGAACAGGCCGGGATCACAGCGCTGGCCGTACATGGCCGTACGCGCGCCGATCTGTACACGGGGGAAGCCGAGTACGACACGATTGCCGCGATCAAGCAGGCGGTGTCGATCCCGGTGTTTGCCAATGGCGATATCGATTCGCCGGAAAAGGCCCGATACGTGCTTGATGCGACCGGTGCCGATGGCCTGCTGATAGGCCGTGCCGCTCAAGGGCGGCCATGGATTTTTCGCGAGATCGATCACTTCCTGCGCACCGGCGAGAAATTGCCCGCGCCGGAACTGAGCGAAGTGGAACGCATCCTGCTGGAGCATCTGGCTGCCCTTCACGCCTTCTATGGCGACGTGATGGGCGTGCGCATTGCCCGCAAGCATGTGGGCTGGTATCTCGCAACCTTGCCGGGCGCCAGGGAGTTTCGCGCCCGTTTCAATCGTTTGGATGGTACGGAAACACAATGCGCCGACGTTCGGGAGTTCTTCGCCGAGCGTTACAAGAGCCTGACAGGGGACGAAGAAGGGGTGGCCGCATGACGATGATGACCGAGACTTTAGTGAGTGGAACAACACCCGTGAGCGACAACGTGAATTTGAAACAGCACCTCAACACGCCGAGCGAAGAAGGTCAGACCCTTCGCGGGAGTGTCGAGAAGGCGCTGCACAATTATTTCGCCCACCTTGAGGGCGCGTCCGTCACGGATGTGTACAACCTGGTGCTGTCCGAAGTCGAGGCGCCCCTGCTCGAAAGCGTGATGAACTACGTCAAGGGCAACCAGACCAAGGCCAGTGAGCTGCTGGGACTGAACCGCGGCACGCTGCGCAAGAAACTCAAGCAGTACGATCTGCTGTAAGCATTCAATCAAACCAGAAAGGCGCCCGCGTAAAAAACGGTCGCCTTTTTTGCTGACTTCCTTTGCTTTTGATGGAAATTGAGATGACCGACCAGACTACCCGCCTGCCGATCCGCCGCGCCTTGATCAGCGTTTCCGACAAGACCGGGATCCTCGAATTCGCCAAGGAGCTCGAAGCTCTGGGCGTCGAGATCCTCTCCACCGGCGGAACGTTCAAGCTGCTGCGTGACAACGGCGTTGCCGCAGTGGAAGTCGCGGATTACACCGGTTTCGCCGAGATGATGGACGGTCGGGTGAAAACCCTGCACCCGAAAATCCACGGCGGCATCCTCGGTCGTCGCGGTACTGACGACGCGATCATGAACGAGCACGGCATCAAGCCGATCGATCTGGTAGCGGTCAACCTGTACCCGTTCGAAGCGACCATCAACAAGCCAGGCTGCGACCTGCCGACCGCCATCGAGAACATCGACATCGGCGGGCCAACCATGGTCCGTTCGGCAGCGAAAAACCACAAAGACGTGGCCATCGTGGTGAATGCCAGCGATTACGCCAGCGTCCTGGAAAACCTCAAGGCCGGCGGCCTGACCTACGCTCAGCGTTTCGACCTGATGCTCAAGGCCTTCGAACACACCGCCGCCTATGACGGCATGATCGCCAACTACATGGGCACCGTGAACCAGGCCGCTGAAACCTTGAGCACTGAAGGTCGCAGCGAATTCCCGCGCACCTTCAACAGCCAGTTCATCAAGGCTCAGGAAATGCGCTACGGCGAAAACCCGCACCAGAGCGCGGCGTTCTACGTGGAAGCCAAGCCTGCCGAAGTCGGCATCGCCACCGCGACCCAACTGCAAGGCAAAGAACTGTCGTACAACAACGTCGCCGACACCGACGCTGCGCTGGAATGCGTGAAGAGTTTCGTCAAGCCAGCCTGCGTGATCGTCAAGCACGCCAACCCGTGCGGCGTGGCGGTCAGCCCGGACGCTGAAGGCGGCATCCGTCAGGCTTACGAACTGGCCTACGCCACCGACACCGAGTCGGCGTTCGGCGGCATCATCGCCTTCAACCGTGAACTGGATGCCGAGACCGCCAAAGCGATCGTCGAGCGCCAGTTCGTTGAAGTGATCATCGCCCCATCGGTCAGCGAAGAAGCCCGTGCCATTGTTGCCGCGAAAGCCAACGTACGCCTGCTGGCCTGCGGCGAGTGGTCGGCTGAGCGCGCCGCTGCCTGGGATTACAAGCGCGTCAACGGTGGCCTGCTGGTGCAGAGCCGCGATATCGGCATGATCAGCGCCGATGACCTGAAAGTGGTGACCAAACGCGCGCCGACCGAACAGGAAATCCACGACCTGATCTTCGCCTGGAAAGTCGCCAAATACGTCAAATCCAATGCCATTGTCTACGCCAAGAATCGCCAGACCATCGGTGTCGGCGCTGGCCAGATGAGCCGCGTCAACTCGGCCCGCATCGCCGCGATCAAGGCTGAGCACGCCGGTTTGCAGGTGGCCGGTTCGGTCATGGCGTCCGATGCATTCTTCCCGTTCCGCGACGGCCTGGACAATGCGGCCAAGGTCGGCATCACTGCGGTGATCCAGCCGGGTGGTTCGATGCGTGACAACGAAGTGATTGCTGCTGCTGATGAAGCCGGCATCGCAATGGTATTCACCGGCATGCGCCACTTCCGTCACTGATTATTTTGCTTGATCGTACCCACGCTCTGCGTGGGCACGCAGCCCGGGACGCTCCGCGTCCCTCGGACGCGGAGCGTCCGTAGAGGCATTCCCACGCGGAGCGTGGGAACGATCAGCCCCCACAGAATTAGCGTCATCCGAGGTTTTTGAAATGAATGTTTTGATCATTGGCAGCGGTGGCCGTGAACATGCTCTGGCCTGGAAAGTGGCTCAGGATCCGCGTGTGCAGAAGGTTTTCGTTGCACCGGGCAACGCTGGCACCGCTATTGAAGCCAAGTGCGAGAACGTCGCCATCGACGTGCTGGCGCTGGAGCAACTGGCTGACTTCGCCGAGAAAAACGTTTCCCTGACCATCGTCGGCCCGGAAGTGCCGCTGGTGGCTGGCGTGGTCGATCTGTTCCGCTCCCGTGGCCTGGACTGCTTCGGTCCGACCGCCGGTGCTGCGCAACTGGAAGGTTCGAAGGCCTTCACCAAGGACTTCCTCGCCCGCCACAAGATCCCGACCGCCGATTACCAGAACTTCACCGAGATCGAGCCGGCCCTGGCTTATCTGCGTGAGAAAGGCGCGCCGATCGTGATCAAGGCCGATGGCCTGGCTGCCGGCAAAGGCGTGATCGTCGCCATGACCCTGGCCGAAGCCGAAGACGCCGTGCGTGACATGCTCGCCGGCAACTCGTTTGGCGACGCCGGTTCGCGTGTGGTGATCGAAGAGTTCCTCGACGGCGAAGAAGCTTCGTTTATCGTCATGGTCGACGGCAAGAACGTGCTGCCGATGGCCACCAGCCAGGACCACAAACGCGTCGGCGACGGCGACAGCGGCCCGAACACCGGTGGCATGGGTGCCTACTCCCCTGCCCCGGTGGTCACCGCCGACGTACATCAGCGCGTGATGGACCAGGTGATCTGGCCGACCGTGCGCGGCATGGCCGACGAAGGTAACGTCTACACTGGTTTCCTCTATGCCGGTCTGATGATCGACAAGGCCGGCAATCCGAAGGTTATCGAGTTCAACTGCCGCTTCGGCGATCCGGAAACCCAACCGGTGATGCTGCGTCTGCAATCGAGCCTGGTGCTGCTGGTCGAAGCCGCATTGGCGCAAGCGCTGGACAAGATCGAAGCGCAATGGGATCCGCGTCCGAGCGTTGGCATCGTGCTGGCCGCTGGCGGCTACCCGGGCGACTACGCCAAAGGCGCAGCGATCAACGGTCTGGACGCGGCGGCAGGTCTGGAAGGCAAAGTCTTCCACGCCGGCACCGCGTTGAAGGACGGTCAGGTCGTTACTGCCGGTGGTCGTGTACTGTGTGCCACTGCCATGGGCGCCACCGTCGGTGAAGCTCAGCAGCAGGCCTACAAACTTGCCGCTGCCATCGACTGGGAAGGCTGCTTCTACCGCAAGGACATCGGCTACCGCGCCATTGCCCGTGAACGCGGCGAAACCCAGGAGTAAGCGATCCATCAGGCCCGGCGCGGGATGCCATTCCTCGCCGGGCTGTTCGGTCGTCGCGCATCGTTATATTCTGGCATCAACCTACGAAGGGATTTCGCCGTGCGCTGGCTCAGGATTGCCATAAGCTTCACCGTCACGCTGATGACCTTGCTCTGCATGCTCCCGGCCCAGGCCGCGCAAGGCAGTGGCTGGTCGGTATTGCTTGACGACCAGGGCATCCTGCAACTGAGCGACATCCGCTCCGCTCGCTACACCAATCAATTCAGCCCCATCGAGCTTGACCGCCTGACCGCGGCCGAACCCGACGGCGCCCTGTGGCTGCGCTTCAAACTGGCGCCGGGCAAGCACGAACAAGTGCTGCGCATCTTTGCCCCCGACCTGTCCCAACTCAATCTCTACGTGCTCGACGGCGACCGGCTGATCGAGCAACGCAATACCGGCAACGAACGGCCCCAGGCCGAACATCCGTTGCCGAGCAGCGATTTCATGCTGCCGCTGCCCCAGGCTGACAAGCCGCTGGACGTCTACGTACGCATGGTTTCCGGCCATCAGCTGCGCCCGCACATCACCCTGCAAGCGGCAATCGAAGGCGCCGCCGATCAGAAGCAGACGCTGATTTTCGGCCTGCTGTTCGGCTGCCTCGCCATGCTCCTGCTGCACAACCTGGTGCGCTACGCCTACTCGCGCTCGCGCAGCAGTCTGTGGCTGGCGATCTGTGAAGGCCTGCTGGGGCTGAGTCTGTTCCTGTTGCTCAACCTCGCCGGTCCGTGGTTGCCGAACTGGCAAGCCATTCAGACGCCGGGCGCTTATCTGGCACTGCTGCTGACCGCCCCAGCCGGGTTGATGTTCGCCCTGCGCTTCTTTGCGCCACTGGGCCAGCACGCGCTGAACAAACTGCTGTGGGGCGACATTCTGTTGATCGTCACGTGCAGCCTGTTGCTGCTGTTCGTCAACACCTTGCCGCTGAACATCATCACCTACGCACTGGTCGCACTGGCCGGCCTGAGCATGTTGCTGGTGGGCTTCTATCACTGGCAAAAAGGCTATCGCCCGGCGCGTCTGTTCGTCGCCGCCATGGTCGTGTTCAACATCGGCACGCTGGTTATCCTGCCGGCGCTGCTGGGCCTGACACTGGTCACGCCGCAAGGCTTGATCATGACGCTGATGGTGTTCATCTGCATCAGCGGCCTGCTGATGAGCATCGCTCTGGGCGAGCGACAGCGCAGCATCACCGAAAGCCGTTTCAGCATCAGCCGCGACCTGGCGGCAAGCAACGCCGAAATCAACGCCAAAGCCGAATTCCTCGCCAAGATCAGCCACGAAATCCGCACACCGATGAACGGCGTACTGGGCATGACCGAGCTGCTGCTGGGCACGCCGCTGTCGGTCAAGCAACGCGATTACGTGCAGACCATCCACAGCGCCGGCAACGAACTGCTGACGCTGATCAATGAGATCCTCGACATCTCCAAGCTCGAATCCGGGCAGATCGAACTCGATGACGTGCAGTTCGACCTCAACGCCCTGATCGATGATTGCCTGAGCATCTACCGGGCCAAGGCCGAGCAACAGAACGTCGAGCTGATCAGCTTCATCCAGCCGCAAGTGCCACGGGTGATCAGCGGCGATCCGACGCGCCTGCGCCAGACCTTGCTGAGCCTGCTGGAAAACGCCCTGAAGAAAACCGAAGAAGGCGAGGTGCTGATCGTCGTTGCACTGGACGAGCGCAGCAGCAAACCGCGCCTGCGCATTGCCGTGCAGGACAGCGGCGTGCCGATGGAGCCGGAAGAACGCGAAGCGCTGCTGCACGCCGAACTGCACAGCAAGCACTTCCTCTCGGCCAATCGCCTGGGCGGCAATCTCGGCCTGGTGATTGCGCGCCAACTGATCCGTCTGATGCAAGGCGAGTTCGGCATCAAGAGCGGCGCCACTCAGGGCAGCACTTTGTGGCTGACCTTGCCGCTGGACCCGGATCGCCTCGAACATCCGACGTCCGATCTGGACAGCCCGCTGCAGGGCGCACGGGTGCTGGTAGTCGACGATAACGACACCTGCCGCAAAGTGCTGGTACAGCAATGCAGCGCCTGGGGCCTGAATGTCAGCGCCGTGCCGTCGGGCAAGGAAGCGCTGGCGCTGCTGCGCACCAAGGCGCACCTGCGCGATTACTTCGACGTGGTCCTGCTCGACCAGAACATGCCCGGCATGACCGGCATGCAACTGGCAGCGAAGATCAAGGAAGACCCGAGCCTGAACCACGACATTCTGCTGATCATGCTCACCGGCATCAGCAACGCGCCGAGCAAGATCATTGCGCGCAATTCGGGGATCAAACGGATTCTGGCCAAACCGGTGGCCGGTTATACGCTCAAGACCACGCTGGCGGACGAACTCAATCAGCGCAACAAGGGCCAGGTGGTGTTCCAGCCGCTAGTCGTTACGGCGGCCACTGCTGCGAAAGTGCCGAGCGACTTCCGCATCCTCGTCGCCGAAGACAACACCATTTCCACCAAAGTGATCCGTGGCATGCTCGGCAAGCTCAATCTGCAACCGGACACCGCGAGCAATGGCGAAGAAGCGCTGCAAGCGATGAAGGCCCAGCGTTACGACCTGGTGCTGATGGACTGCGAAATGCCGATCCTCGATGGCTTCTCAGCCACTCAGCAACTGCGCGCCTGGGAAGTCAGCAATCAGCGCATCCGCACACCGATCGTCGCCCTCACCGCGCACATTCTCGCCGAACATAAAGAACGCGCCCGCCAGGCCGGCATGGACGGGCACATGTCCAAACCGGTCGAGCTGTCGCAACTGCGTGAACTGATCGAGCATTGGGTCGCCGAACGCGATCAGCAGAACCGGGCCACGACCCAGCCGTCGTAAACCGACAGATTGTCCGGTGCCTGATAGACTCCCCCCGACTCCATCGCCAGTGAGCTTGCATCATGCTCCATGTGTTGTTCAGCGTTTATCTGAAGATGCTGGTGCTCTACAGCCCGTTCTTCGTGTTGTCCTGCTTTATCAGCCTGACCCGTGGCTATTCGCGCAAGGAACAGCGGCGTCTGGCGTGGAAGGTCGCCCTCGCCACACTGATTTCCAGTGTTCTGCTGTATTTGTTCGGGCGGGTGATTTTCGATGTCTTCGGCATCACCGTGGACGCCTTCCGCATCGGTGCCGGCAGCGTGTTGTTCATATCCGCGCTGGGCATGGCTCAGGGCAAACCGGCGGTGCAGGCCGATAACGTGCAGCAGGATGTAACCATCGTGCCGCTGACCATTCCGCTGACGGTCGGCCCCGGCACCATCGGCGCCTTGCTGGTGATGGGCGTCAGTCAGCCGCACTGGGACGACAAGCTCACCGCAATCATGAGTATTGCGCTCGCCAGTTTCACTGTCGGTGTGGTGCTGTACCTGTCCAATCGCATCGAGCGGATTCTCGGCGATCAGGGCTTGCAGATTGTCAGCCGCTTGATGGGATTGTTTGTTTGCGCGCTGGCAGCGCAAATCATCTTTACCGGTGTGAAGGGTTACCTGGTGCCTTGAGCATTGCCGCAGTGGCCGCCACAACAAAACGCCGCGTACGGTCACCGTTCGCGGCGTTTTGCTGTGCGGAGCGACCTCAGCGCTGCGCTGCGATCACCGCTGTCAGGCTGACCGTTGCTTCTGCGCCGCGCAAAGTGGCAAACGCTTGCAGCCCTTGAGCCAGCGTGAACGTGTGTGGCCGCCCGGCAATGGGCAGCATCAGTAGCAGTGGGCGTTGTCCGTCGAAATTACGCAAGATCAGACTGTGCCCAGAGTCCGGATCGGTCAGTACCACATCGTCATCGACCCGTGACATCCACCAATGCCCGCATTCGTCCAGATCCAGATCCAGCAGGCAAGGTTCTGCCGTTTCAGCATCTGTAGCCTGTCGTCCATCGAGCACGATGCAGTCCAGGCGCTGGAAGGACGCTTGCGACAGCCGATAACCCGAGGTCTGCGCACCGTAAGCCAGCAGCAGCCTGGCGACGCCTTCGGGCAGCAATGGCTCGATCTCTGTCATGTCATCACCCACCTCAAGCGCCAGGACTTCGGCGTCGCGATGGGCATAACTGCCGGGCAGCCAGACGCCGTCGTTCGGGCCGGCGCTGAAAATCAACTGGTCGACCGGGTCGAACAGCATCGGCTGCTTCGACCCGCGCGTACCGAGGAATGCCGACCACTGTCCGTCACTGCGCCCGGACAGATCAAACAGCCGGTCAAGTTGCGGCAGGTAATACAGATAGCGTCCGGTTGCACTTGCCACTTGTACGACAGGCGCGTGGGCATGCCCGTGCAACAATGCTCGCAGGCGCGCACGTAACTGTTCATCACTCTGACCCGGCACATGAGACCAGCGATTTTCCAGGCCAACGATCACTGCCGGCTGGTTATCCAGCAATTGCAGATGCACCCCGTCGAGGGTCTGCGCGACCAGCCCTTCACCCTGGCGCCGCACCTGAGCAAAAGTCCATGACGTCCAGACCTTTTCAGGCCTGCCGAGCGCCTGCGGTTTCAGCAAACGATGGTCAGCGGCAAACACTCCCCGCAGTGCTTCGATCGCCACCAGCGGCTGGCGATAAAGTTGTCCGGTGCTGATTTCAAGCAACCAGACCGCGCTGTTATCCGGGGTCAGACCGAGCAGCGCCAGCTCCTTGCCCTGACCGATACCGGCCACAGCGATTCTGCCATCGACACACCATGCCGCCAGGAACGCCTGACCTGCCACATCACGTAAACCGAAGATCGGCAACGGCAGCAACGGCGCTTTCGTGGCCAGCGCGGGCAATGCGCTCAACCAATCGGGATGTCGCTGCAGCCAACGCGGCCCGACACCGGCGAAGCGGAGAACCGACGGCTTAACGGCCTGATCGAGCCACGCCTCATCGCTTCTGTGGGCAAGGGAAGGTACCCCGTACTGAAACACAATCGCGTCGTCGATCGCTGCCGCTGCCGGCACGTCGACGATATCGATTTCGAACAGTCGGCCGTCCGCCTTGGTCGCGATGAAACGCTGATTGGTCTGAGTGACCTCCACCACATCGTGTTCGATCACCACATTCTGCCAATGCCCGACCCGGGGTTCGATGCCGCGACTGATCGTCCGCTCCTGCGGGCTATAGAACAGCACTGCGTTGTTTTCAGGATTGGACGGCGTCAGCATCAACAAGTCCTCGGGCCAGGACCGGTCCTGCCCGGCCTGAATGCACTTGCCCGTCGCCTTGTTCAGCCAGGCCCGGTCGCGCAGCTGCAACCCGGCATAGCCTTCCACGACAATGAACGAAGCATAAGACCAGCCGCTGCTGCTGGCGGCCGTGTCTGGCGATTCGCGCCTGAACGGGGCATCGATTTGTCGAAGCGCTTCGCGCGGTTCGAACCGATAATCCTCTGCCGCGAAAGTGATCTTGCAAGCCGTCAGCTCCACATCCCGACCGGTGATCCGATACTCGATGGTGGTGGTGCCATGCGACGCTTCTGCCGTCAGCTTCTGCACAATCCGCAGCGCACCATCGGCTTGTTGTTGGCAGCCAATGATCGTCGATCCCATACGCGGATTTTTCAGTCGGTAGCGATGCTGGACAGTTCCGGTCAGCACATCGACCCGCCACAGCAATGGATGATCGGGATGATAAAACCACGCATGGCCCGCGCTGACGCCTGCCAGAACCACGCCCTCGTTGACTTCCTGCGGCAGATTACGTGCGAACAGCACCCGATCCCGCGCAGTGTCGTAATAGCCGGTGGTCACCACTGGCTGGCCGGGCGAATTGAACGGCACTCTGAAGTTACGTAACGGCAAATACGCTGCGGTCAGTTGCCCGCTTGTGACCTGAGCGCGCAGATAGCGCAGAACCGGCGCCGGAATGCCGCTGGCTGCCATGTTGGCGCTGCGCTGCTGATCCGCAGCTTCGTTTTCGTAGTCGAGAACAATACCGATCAGATGCAGGCTGCGGCCCGTCCAGTCGATCCGGAACAGTCCCTCGGCCAGCTCGATGACGCCGTCAAAACGATTCAACACCAGGCCATCGACCAGCATGTCAGGTGCGCTGTCGATGCTGTCCCGTGGCTTTTCCCGAAAGCTGACCTGTTCCACCCGGGCCCAGGACGCTTGCACCGTCCATGTCACCCGTTCCCAGCCCTGCGCTTGTTCGAAATCCACCGCCAGCAGGCCTGGCACCAACCGAATCCGGTACTGCCCCTGCGGCGCGGTGATCCGGTAGGCAATCTTCTCGCGCCACTCTGGTGGCAGGTCCGGAACCACCAGTTGGCTGACCTCAGCGCTCAACTGCACCTTGATCGTCGTGGCCATGAAGACCGGATGCAGCTTGTAGAGTATGTGCGGCGCAAACGGCGTACTGAACAGGTAGAACACCCAGTTACCGAGCGCGTCATATTCCAGCTGATGTGCCAGGCGGTCATGCAACCGCGGATAGCGGGTCGTGGAAAAAGGCACGGCCCCGGCGCTGCCGAGCTGATATTCGTAGCCGTAGTAACAGACGGGTGAACAGGGCAGCACCAGCGCCTCGGGCAACGTCCCCCAGACGCTGCCGACAGCAGGCCGTTGAAAGGCTCTGGGGATGTTGATCGCGGCATGTCGCCTGGCTGGATCATCGTCGTACTGCGGCAGCTCCAGCGCACTGCCCTTGCAGGGGTAAAACTTCTGCCCCTCGAACGCCACCCTCCTGCTGTGCAGATCCACCTCGGTGATCACTGCCAGTGACGGGAACTGCAAGACCGCACCAACGCTTTCGTAAGACTGCTGATAAGCGTCGTGAATCTGCGAGAGGTGCTCGCCGATGGCCGCAGCCTTGTCCATGATCTGCCCGAGATTGCTGGCAATGGCGGTCACCCCGATCCCCACGCCCAGTAGCGGCACGGCCAGCGCTGCGGCGAACGCGGCCACCGTTCCGCCCGCCGCCAGGGCGACAAGATCCAGACCCAGCGCCGCCGTGTTGAACGCCAGGGACGTGGAGAACCGCGCTCGCTGCTCATGATTCTCTGCCTGCGTCAGGTTGTAGATGTCGAAGCCGATATTGGCCACGGAAAATGCCACACCAACCCCCGTGGCGGCCTGTCCTGCCAGGCGTGCGGCGAATGAGCCCTGCTGCAACGCCCGCTCGGCCGCTGCTACCTGACGCACCAGCTGGACGATCTGCACAGCATCGCTGGCGACACCAAAGCCCAGCTGTGCATAACTGACGTACACCTGGATCTGCAGAGCAACGGTCAACGCCGGCACGGTATCGCCAGCGCGGTAATCGCGCTGGCGCATTTCACTGATCAGCGTCTGGATCGCAAAGGCAAAACTCAGCCGGCTGCCACCGTCGTGGTCAGCCGTCTGCCCGGGCCTGGCCGCACCACCCTGCACGAGTCGTTCGACGTATTGCCTGAGTTTCTGAAAGCGCGAATCGCGGGTGATCACCGTCAGGGTGTTTTGCGCATTGCGCGGATCGATCAGGGTAATGCTGTGGCCGCCGTCGGCGTTGTTGCCGAGGGTATCGAGCAACGGCACGTAATCACGCGCCACCTTGTGCTCATGGCGCAAGCGCTCGGTCGCCTGCTCGAACTCGCTGGCCCAGTAGCGTGCGTCCAGTTGCGCGAGACTGGCGCCCAGTCGAGCGTTTTCCCCAAGAGACCGGGTACGGGCCAGCGCTTGCTTGTGCCAGATCGACGCTCCCTGCGGATCGGCCAGTGCAACGTTGTGCAGAAAACTGTCCACGCGCAGATCCGATGACAGCCTGCGTTCGGCGATCGCCGCAGTGTCCAGCTCAGTTACGGTGAACTGCGCCGTGGCCATGTCACCCAGGCCATAAAGCTTCGCCAGTGCGTTGTCGTCCGCGCTCAGATAACGCTCTACGCCACGCTGCAACTGCGCGCCATCGGCAAATCCGTAGAGAGCAAAGTTGGGGTCGTAGAAGCGATAGGCCGCTTCCTCACCGGTTCGCACTTTGGCCAGCAGCAGGGCGTGGTCGCCAGTGTCGAGCAGCAGCACCGCAGGCGTCGCACTGGCGTCAAGCGCAGCCATGATGCTGTCCATGCGCTGCACGCCGCGAGCGCTGCCGACCTCGCCGGTGGGCAAGGCGCGCAGTTCGTCCAGCGCACTGCGCAACGCCCGCGAGCCAAGTTCGTCGGGACTCGCGCCGGCGTTGGCGACATGCCCGACCAACGCCCGTTCCGCCGGCTCGCCAGCGGCAACGGCGGCGCCCATCAGCAGCACCAGCGGATAACAGCGGCGCCCCGGGTCGCCTGCGTTGTGCTGCAACAGATCCTGCGGCAACTGCTTGACCGACACCGCGCCGGCCTTGAAAAAGACGTCACGCACCTGGCCGCTGCGCTGCAAGATCTGCGTGCGAAACTCCTGCCGGGCGCTGCGCTTGATCTGGCCGATACGCTCGCCCCACTGGCGCAGCGTCAGCGGCTCGGACATGGCTTGCACCTTGAGCTCGCGAGTCGTCGATGTGGCCGTCGGCAGGTCGCGTTCCAGCCCGTTCTCGAACGCCGCCGAGCGGCGCTGGCGCACGGCTTTTTCAATCGCATCGTAGCGCGCGAAAGTGCCGTCGCGGTCGGTGGCGATGGCCAGGTCGCGCACCTGTTGCCAGGTATCGGCAAAGCCGCCATCGTCCACGCTCGTCGCGCCGAAAATGCCGCCGAGCACGACTCGCATCGCGGGGCTCAGTTGTTCCAGCGGCAGCGTACCGTGGGCGATGCGGCTGAACAGTTCGTTGAGATGGCTGACGGAATCCGCGCCACGGGAACTCGGCACCACGACAGGCCCTTGCGCCAGCACCTGTTGGCGGGTGTCGAAGTCGATGACCACGGCTTGATCGAAGGTAACCTCCCCGCTCAGCTTGTCTCGCATCGCTCGAATGAACGGCTCGCCCAGATCATCCATCAAGCGCTGCAGCACCGCGGTCAACAGCACCTGATTGCCTTCGACAACGGGCCAGCCGCGTTCGAAGGTCAGGCTTCGATCACTGAGCAGGTCGGACAAGCGTCCGGCATAACGGGATTTGAGCTTGCCCTCGGCCCAGCGGGCGTGTTCCATCTCCAGCCAGTCTTTTTCCGTGCCCCTGACGATCCAGCCGGAAATGGTCTCTTCTTCGGTATTGACGTTATAACCCTCGCGCAAACGCTGTTGCGCCAACACCTGACGAGTGAAAAACGGATCGCACTTGGCTTCGACGTACTCATGCAATCCGGCGAGGGCCGCGCCCGGGCCGGTGAGCGTTACCGTACCCCCCGCGTCATTACGAATGCCGTCCTGGTAATAGGTGACAACCGCTTTGAGCAATTGGTAGGCATAAGCTTCATCCCAGTTGGTGAAGTTCGACCTGACCAACATCTCTTCAATGACTGCCGCAGCGACCGTGGTCAGGGTTTCACTGTCGGCCCACCCGGATCCCGAGTTGGCCATGCGCCTTTCCACTTCCGCGAGCACGTCGTAATTAAGCCGAATGACTTGCATGATCGACATCGTCATGCCGCTGCCCGGCTGGGCGATGAAATGTGCATTCATTTCTTCGTCGATCTGCAGCCCCATGCGAAAGCCGTTCTCGCCGGCCTCCACGGTTTGTGGCGGCACGAACAGTTCAAGCACGTCCGCTTTGCTGCGAGCAAAATCCTCGATAAGTTGTTTATGTTGTTGTGGAAGACTGTCGGTTCTGTCGGGGTAATGCTGTGGATCGCGTCCAGGCATTAACTGAGGATTGTGGTTCAACAGAAGTT
The DNA here is from genome assembly GCF_029959775.1 of Pseudomonas sp. PS01270. Classification (NCBI taxonomy): domain Bacteria; kingdom Pseudomonadati; phylum Pseudomonadota; class Gammaproteobacteria; order Pseudomonadales; family Pseudomonadaceae; genus Pseudomonas; species Pseudomonas sp. PS01270. The sequence continues at coordinate 38,904 of NZ_JASCPT010000026.1, forward strand.
GCAGAACACCGATTTTCTGCGTCTGGCTGTAATCGCTGATATCGACACCGCCCAACTTGTCGAGCAATGGCGGCAGATAATCCATGTCGGTATAACGCCCGCCTTCACGAAATTCCGCCTGCAAGCGCACCACATCGCTCGCTGCGGCGAAGTTGCCGCGCATCGACACTTCGCGGCGGTAAACGTCCGCCAGCAAGTCATCGGCAAAGGCGTGAGATACATCGCGTAATTGCAGATCCGCGCCAACCATCGCCAGATGGCTGTCGAGGCAGCGCTGACGAAAAGCCTGCAGCGTCGCGCGGTCCTTGCCATAAGCACGCACCATCAGATCGATGCGTGCTTCATCGGTTCGCCCCTTCCACTTCGGCTGGCTGAGGTAGTCGAACATCTGCTGTTTCAACACCCGTGCGCGGTCTTCAATCATCGTCGCCAGTCGCCCGGCATGCTTGAGTGCAGCGCCACCGGACGTCATCGCATCAGCCCTGGCACTGTCGAGAATGACCCGGTTCATCTCGAAAGCCAGCAACGCATCGCTGTCGTACCAAAGGTTGAAGCGGTAACCCTCCGCCGCCATCACCTGGCGCCAGATATTCATGTAATCGCGCTGATTGACACCGACTTCGCTGCCGCCAACCCAAACGAAATGGATTACCTTCGGAACCGGCCGGGTCAGCCCCGACAACATTTCCACGGTCGTCGAAAGCCGTGACAGATAACGTTGCAGCCCTCGCGCAATGTCATCGACAGCCACCGGGACAGGGGTTTTCTTGCGTTTGAGCAGCGCTGCAAGTTGCTCTTGAAACAAGCTCGCCAGGGTCAACAACGACACCGGATCGGTCGTTTGACTGGCTTGCCGGTAACAGTCGTTAAGCGCTTGGTACTGCGCCGAGGCAGAGAACTCCCGCAACGTCCTGGAAAGCACTGAATACTCTTGCGCAGATATGAACGCTCGCCCGAACGAATAATCGTTTTTCAAAGCCATTACACACTCCTTGTTTATCAAATGGCTCATTGACCGCGCACACTTTCGCGCCGCTGCAGAGCGGTAGATTGATTTGAACGACACTCGACAAGTGCTGTGAACACAGCACCCTAGTGGGCGGATACGCGCCACACAAACAACAAGGAATACAAAGCTTGTCCACGGCAATATCTGATAACACCGGAGCAGTACGCTGTAACGGCAGCGAAATAATTAGCGGACCGGCGCGACCGTCAGGCATAAAAAATGGCCCTGCCCTGTGGGACATGACCATTGTTTATTGCTGGTGGAAAACAATTGAAACTTCAATCGGACTTACAACCGCTCAAACTTTCCCGTCGCTGAGAATTGCATGAGCGGAGGGTTTTTCAGGAAAGCGGTTTTTCACCATACCAACGCGGCGTGTACACCCATTCACCGCCCCCCGCACGGGCGAAGGTGCAGGTGGTCGAAGAGCCGATCAACACCATGGTGCGCATGTCCACCTGTTCCGGTGTCAATGCGCCCAGGGTCGTGGTGCGCAGCGTCTGCCCCGGCCGGCCGATGTCCCGACCAAGGACCACCGGTGTTTCAGGCAAGCGGTGCTGCGCAACGATCTCCAGCGCCCGGCCCAATTGCCACGGGCGCGCCCGGGAAATCGGGTTGTAGAACGCCAGGGCCAGATCCGCTTCGGCGGCCAGATCCAGACGCTTTTCGATGATCGACCACGGCTTGAGGTTGTCCGACAGCGACATCACGCAGAAGTCGTGGCCCAGCGGCGCACCGGCCTGAGCCGCAGTGGCCAGCGAGGCGGAAACGCCCGGGAGGATTTCCAGATCAACGCTGTGCCACGCCGGATCGTCCGATTCGTGCAGGGCTTCGAGCACCGCAGCGGCCATGGCGAATACGCCCGGGTCGCCCGAGGAAACCACGATCACCGAGCGGCCTTCGGCGGCGAGCCTGAAGGCATGGCGGGCACGCTGCATTTCTTCACGATTGTCGGTGCAGTGCTGCACCTGATCGTCGCGGAACGGGCCGGCCATGCGCACGTAGGTTTCATAGCCAAGCACATCGGTGGCGCGGGCCAGTTCGGCTTTCACCGCGGGCACCATCAGTTCGGCGGCGCCGGGGCCAAGGCCAATGACCGCGAGGCGACCACGCGGACGGCCGATCTGCGCGACGTCCAGCGGTTGCTCGGCAATCGCGATCGCCAGATGTTCTGCGCTGATCACCTTCGCCGCAGGCACTGCAACCCGGGCCAACGCCTGAAGATCGTTTTGCGCTGCGACGAAGCGCAGCGGCACGCCCAACTCGAGCGCAGCCTCGCGCAGATTCGATGCGGCCATTTCAGCGTCCGCTGCCACCAGACAGGCCAGTGCCGGCAAGGCCACGCTGGCCTGTTGCAACGCAGCGCGAATGGCGTTCGGCAGATCCGCCACGTCAGCGCTCACTGCCACCGCCACACTACGCGGGTAAATCAGCAATTCATCGGCACTGGCCACCCGCTGCGCACTGCTCACATGAATCGACCGCTGCGCCTGCGGATCCTGCGGCAACTGCGCCTGATCCAGCCACGGCGCCGCGCCTTCGATGCGCACGCTGTGCCCGGCGAGCAGATCGGAAACGAAGCGTTTGCCCGATTCCAGATCCGCCAGTGCGTAGCCGCTCGGCGGATTGAGCAGGCAGGTGCCAAAGCGCAATTCGCCGCTGGTGGTGATCGCCGGCGCGACTTGCAGCGCCGCCGCAATCTCCCGGGCCATGACGTTGACCCCGCCGAGGCCACCGAGCAACGGCACCACCGCGCTGCCGTCTTCGGCCACCGCCAGCACGGCGGGTTCGGCGCCTTTCTCCAGCAACAGCGGCGCCAAGGTGCGAATGACAATACCGGCCGCGCACAGGGCAATGATCGGCGTGTCCTGTTGATACAACGCGCGCAGGGTCGCGCCGAATTCCTCATAGCGGCTGTCGGCGCCTTCAACCCGTCCGGCAAGGCCATGGACCTGCGCCGCCGGATAGACCTGCTGAATGCGCCGCGCCGTCGCGAGGCTGCCCTGGCCGAGAATGACGATGGCGGGAGTCGCTTGGCTCATCAACCTTGCCACCGTTCGCCCGGGACGATGATCAGCGAGAAGTACGGCGAGGACATCGGCTCGACCTGATCCATCGGCACGATCTTCTGATTGGCCATGGTCGCGCGCTCGACATACAACGCACGCTCGGCGAGACCGAGTTCTTCCAGCACCTGACGCACCTTGGGAAAGTTGCGCCCCAGTTTCATGATCACCGCCGCATCGGCATCGGCCAGACGCCGCTTCAATTCTTCCTGGGGCAGCACGCCGGAAAGCACCGACAGGCTCTGATTGCGATACACCAGCGGCGCGCCGAGCACCGAAGCGCCGCCGAGCATCGAGCACACGCCGGGCACGACTTCGGCCTCATAACGGCTGGCGAGGCGGTCATGCAGGTACATGTAGGAGCCGTAGAAGAACGGGTCGCCTTCGCAGATCACCGCCACGTCGCGGCCGGCATCCAGATGTTCGGCGACCGCCACAGCGGCTTCGTCGTAGAAATCGCTGATGACCTGTTCATACGACAGCGGCGCCGGCAACGCTTCGGTGGTCACCGGATAGACCAGCGGCAGCAGATTCTGCGCCTCGACCAGATGCGCCTCGATGATGCCAAACGCATTGCCCTTCTTGCCCTTGGCCACGAAATACGCGACCACTGGCGATTCGCGCAGCAGGCGCAAGGCTTTGACAGTGATCAGTTCCGGATCACCGGGGCCGACACCGAGGCCGATCAGACGTCCTTTGGCCTGCATCATTCGATCTCCGTGGCGAGGGCGTTGACGGCGGCGGCGGCCATGGCGCTGCCGCCCAAGCGGCCTTGCATGATCACGAACGGCACGCCGCGACTGTCGGCGGCCAGTGCGGCTTTCGATTCGGCGGCGCCGACGAAGCCGACCGGGAAGCCGAGGATCAGTGCCGGTTTTGGCGCGCCGGCATCGAGCATTTCCAGCAAGTAGAACAGCGCGGTCGGTGCGTTGCCGATCACCACCACACTGCCTTCGAGGTGCGGGCGCCACAACTCCAGCGCGGCAGCCGAGCGGGTGTTGCCCAGCTCACGAGCAAGCTCCGGCACGCTTTCGTCGCGCAAAGTGCAGATCACTTGGTTATTGGCCGGCAGGCGCGCGCGGGTCACGCCTTCGGAGACCATCCGCGCGTCGCAGAGAATCGGCGCACCGGCCGCCAGTGCATCGCGCCCGGCCTTGCCCGCACCCTCGGAAAATTGCAGACCGTCGACGGCCTCGACCATGCCGCAGGCGTGGATCACCCGCACCGCAAGTTTTTCCAGATCGGCGGGAATGCGCGCCAGATTGGCCTCGCGGCGAATGATCGCGAAGGAGTTGCGATAGATCTCCTGACCGTCGCGGATGTAATCAAGCATCAAGGGGGCTCCGGGAGCGGGCGTCGAGCAGGGTCGCGGCCGCTTCAATAGTAAGGTTGCAGGCGTGCAGCGTGCCGAATCCGGGCTGTGCTGCATCGCGAAAATAGAGGTCGTAATGACCGGGTGCGACGGCCAGCAGCGTGGCTGGCGCGCAATGGGCGGCGGCGCAGGAGCGCGAGCAGCCCGACAGGTGCACGCTGAGGCCTGCGGGCAGCAAAGGTGCCAGTTGCCGGGCATCCTGCTTGGTGTCGGCCAAGCCTTTGCCGCAGCCGTCGGCGCCGGTGCAGGCGATCAGGCGAGCCAGTGGTTCGGCCTCGCTCGTCAACAGACCAAACGCCCGCAACTGCTCAAGCACGTTGTCGGTATCCGTCGCTTGCACGTTCGGCAACAGCAGGCTCTGCCACGGCGTGAAGCGCAGACTGCCATCGCCAGACTGTCGGGCCAGTTGCGCCGCGCCACGCAGCATCGCCGGATCAAGTCGGCCCAGTGGCGGCACCGCGCCGACGTAGCAGAGACCCTGGATGTTTTGCTGATGAGCGCCGATGTGCAGCGCGTCTGCCGACGTCGGGCGCTGCCAATTGCTGATTGCCTTGAGCGATACGCGCTCGCGCAACGATTCAAGAAAAGCGAGCCTGGGCAACTCGTCGAGCAGATGGCGCATCCGTGTTTGCTCTGGCCGGGCCAGGTCGAGGAACAGTTCCAGCACGGCGACCACCAGCGCGTGAGCGTCGTCCTGGGTCACAGCGCCGAGAGGGCGATCGGTCGGGCAACCGGCCAGACCGAATGCCCAGAGGATTTCGCCGTCACGCTCGAATGCTGACAACCACAGATCATGCGGATGCTCGAGCATCGCCAGCGCTTCGCCGCCATCGAGCTGCACGGCGAACTTGGCGCTCAACTCATGGAAGCGCGGATGACTTTGCAAGGTGTCGAGGATTTGCCCTGCGAGCGGGCGCGTGTCGACCAGCATCTGCCGATCGATGCCGGCGGTCGGGCTGAGCATCAGATTGCGCACATCGTCGCCGGCGGCGTGCTTCGGCCCAAGGCCAGCGGCCAGCAAGCGCGCGATCAGCGCCGCCGATTGCGCACCGATGCCACGAATCTGCAGGTTGCCGCGATTGGTCGCTTCGATCGCACCGCTCGCAAACGCTTCGGCGGCAGCGGCCACCGCATCGGCCTGATCGGCACTGATCGAGCCGCCATCAAGCTTGATCCGACAGATACCGCCGTCCAGTGCCTGGACGATACGCAGCAACCCCGGGCAGGCCGAGGGGCGTAAAGCGGTGGACATCGGGCGTTCGTTCAAGGGGCTGACCGGTTGCGTGGCAGAGGCGCTTCGCGGGCGAAGGCGCGGTATTATGCCTGCTTTGTCCGGCGGCATGAAAAGTCTGCCCGTCGGAACGCCACGTTTGAGGAATATAGATGTCACCCTGGCTGACGATCGTGGGAATCGGTGAAGACGGCTTCAAGGGCCTGGGCAAGAACGCCCGGCGTGCTCTGCTGGGCGCTTCGCGGATCGTCGGCGGCCAGCGTCAGCTGGATCTGCTGCCGCCGTGCATCGGCGGCGAGCGGCAATTGTGGCCGAGTCCGTTTTCCCTCGCGCCGGTGCTCGAGTCGCGTGGCGAGCCGGTCTGCGTGCTGGCCAGCGGTGATCCGATGTTTTACGGCGTCGGTGCCAGTCTGGCGCGTCAGGTGCCGAGCGCCGAGATGGCGATCATCCCCGCGCCTTCGTCCTGCGCATTGGCGGCGGCGCGCCTGGGCTGGCCGTTGCAAGAGGTGACGGTTGTGTCGCTGGTGGCGCGTCCGCTGGCGGCGCTCAATGCGCATCTGTTCAGCGGCGTGCGTCTGTTGCTGCTGAGCAATGACGGCAGCAGCCCTGCCGCCGTTGCGCAATTGCTGTGCGAACGTGGTTTCGGCCCAAGTCGCATGACTGTGCTAGAGCACCTGGGCGGTGCCGCCGAACGACGTATCGAACGCAGCGCCAGCGAATGGGACGACCCGGCGGTCGCCGACCTCAACGTCGTCGCTGTCGAGTGCCTGGCCGAACCCGGTGTTACCGGCCTGTCGCGCCTCGCCGGCTTACCCGATTCGGCGTTCCGTCACGACGGCCAGTTGACCAAGCGCGACGTGCGCGCCATCACCCTCGCCCGCCTGGCGCCGAAGCCCGGCGAACTGCTCTGGGATGTCGGCGCCGGCAGCGGTTCGATCGGCATCGAGTGGATGCGCGCGCACCCGAGCTGTCGCACCATGGCGGTCGAGGCCGACGAGGGCCGTCAGCAATTGATCGAACACAACCGCGATGCGCTGGGCGTACCCGGCCTGCAATTGATTCGCGGCAAGGCGCCGCAAGCGCTGGATAACCTCGAACGGCCGGACGCTGTTTTTATCGGCGGCGGCGTGACCCGCGAGGGTGTTTTCCAAACCTGCTGGGACCAGCTCAAGCCCGGCGGCCGTCTGGTGGCCAACGCCGTGACCCTGCAAAGCGAAGTCACCCTGATGCACTGGCGCGAACAATACGGCGGCGAACTGACGCGCGTCCATGTCGCCCAGGCGCAACCGCTCGGCGAGTTCGATACCTGGCGTCAGGCATTGCCGATCACCCTGCTGGAACTGGTCAAAGCCCTCGATGCGTGACGAAACCGCCGAACAACCCGCGCCCCTGCGCAGCGGCCTCACCACCGGCAGTTGCGCCACCGCCACCAGCCTCGCCGCCGCGCGCCTGTTGCTCGCCGGCATCGCTGCCGACGCGGTGCAGATCACGCTGCCCAAGGGCAAACAGGTGCAGATGCGCCTGGAGTTCTGTCGCCTGAGCGCGGGCGGCGCCGAGGCCGGGACGATCAAGGATGCCGGCGATGACCCTGACGTCACCCACGGTGCCCTGCTCTATTCACAGGTGCGACTGTGCGCCGAACCAGGAATTCGCTTCAACGCCGGTGTCGGCGTCGGCACGGTGACCCGACCCGGTCTGGTATTGGCCGTCGGCGAACCGGCGATCAATCCGGTGCCGCGCAAGATGATCAGCGATCACCTGGCCTTGCTCGCCGCCGAAACCGGCTACGGCGGCGGCTTCGACGTCACGGTCAATGTCGAGGGCGGCGCAGAACTGGCGCTGAAAACCATGAATCCACGGCTGGGCATTCTTGGCGGCCTGTCGATCCTCGGTACCAGCGGCATCGTCCGGCCCTTTTCCTGCGCCGCTTACATCGCCTCGATCCATCAGGGCATCGACGTGGCGAAAACCAACGGCTATCTGCACATCGCCGCCTGCACCGGCAACGCCAGCGAAGACACCATGCGCCGGGTCTACGATCTGCCGGAAATTGCCCTGATCGAGATGGGTGATTTCGTCGGTGCGGTGCTCAAGCATCTGCGCAAAGTACCTGTGGATAAACTCAGCCTGTGCGGCGGCTTCGGCAAGATCAGCAAACTCGCCGCCGGGCATATGGATCTGCACTCACGGCATTCGAGCATCGACTTGCCGCAACTGGCCGAGTGGGCGGCGGCGATTGGCGCGGATGAGGCATTGCAACAAGGCATTCGCGAAGCCAATACCAGCCAACAAGCCTTGGCCATGGCCAGCGCGGCGGGCATTGCTTTAGGGGATGAGGTTTGCCGCCATGCGTTGAATTTCGCCCGCAGCGTGGTGCCGGCACAGGTGCAGGTCGAGGTGTTTGCCATTGATCGTCAAGGCGGGATTGTCGGGCATGCCGGAGGTTTTGCATGAAACGGATCCTATTGCTTGGCGGTGTCACTGAAGCGCTGGCGATTGCTCGCACGCTCGGTCCGCAACATATCTACAGCCTCGCCGGCGTTGGCCGGGTGCCGAGCGATTTGCGCTGCCAGGTTCGGGTCGGCGGCTATGGCGGCGCGGAGGGACTGGCGCAGTTCATCGCCGATGAAGGCGTCGATCTGCTGCTCGACGCTACACACCCGTACGCCGCACAAATCAGCGCCAACGCCGCCCGCGCAGCACAGCTCGCCAGCATCCCCTGCTGGGCCTTGCGTCGCCCGGCGTGGCAACCGCAAGCGGGCGATGACTGGCGCGAGGTCAGTGACTGGGCCGAACTCATCGCCGCCCTGGAACCGTTCCACCGCCCGCTGTTCACCCTCGGCCGCGAACCGCTGCAACACCTCGACGAAATCCCGGCACACCAGTTCTGGACCCTGCGCGCCCTCGACGTCTGTCCCGGCAACGCGCGCTGCGAAGTGATCGGCGCCCGTGGGCCGTTTCTGCTGGAAGACGAGCGCGCGCTGTTCGAGCGCAGGCAGATCGATGTGCTGATCAGCAAGAACAGCGGCAGCAGCGCGACTGAGCCGAAGCTCGAAGTGGCGCGTGAGCGTGGCGTGCCGGTGCTGGTGTTGAAGCGGCCGGGGTTGCCGGGGGTTGATCGGGAGTTTGGATCATTCGCTGAAGTCCTCGCTGCCCTTTCCCACTGAATCGGCACCGCCCTATGTGGGAGCGAGCCTGCTCGCGAAGACGTCCGCACCGGCAGCCCATCAGTGCCTGACAAATCGCTTTCGCGAGCAGGCTCGCTCCCACAGGAACCGTGGATGTTGCTGATATCTGTGCACACTCACAAAATTTGTGGGAGCGGGCTTGCCCGCGAAGGCGTCAGGTCTGGCACTGCAAATTCAAGTAGCTACACTCCTTTAACAGCTCAATGCGACACCAAACCGCACGACGCTTTTTTACTTATCGGCCCTGATCAGGCTAAATGGGCCGCGCCTGATCGCCCACCCAACGGACCTGTCCCATGAACCGACGCCGGTTAGCATTTGCCTGGATCGCCTGCCTTGCAGTGCTGTTCAACATGCTCGCCATGCCGCTGAGCGGGGCGATGGCGCAGGCGGCCAGTTCACCGGCCGAGCAGATACTCTGGAGCAGTTTCTGCACCGGCAGCGGCATGAAGATGGTGGCGATCGACATCGGTGCCACGGATGAGAAGGCCCCGCAAAACGACAGCCATTCGAACATGCAGCACTGCTGGTGTTGCTCAGGTGGGGCGCCATTGCTGGCGCTGCCGGGGCATTCGCCGCAGCTGTATTTCGCGCAATTTGAAAGCAACCGCAGCGTTGCGCCCGTCTCCCTGCAAGCCCCGACGCCGCGCCAGCAATGGCCGAGTCTCAATCCCCGTGCTTCCCCTCTGGTCTGATTTGTTCGCGCCACAAATCCGCGTTTCAAATCGTTCTGGAGAACTGCCATGTTGAAGAAACTCTTCGTCCTCGCCGCGCTGTTGTTGCCGGCGTGCTTCGCCCATGCCCATGAATACAAGGCGGATGCGCTGGAAATCGCCCATCCGTGGTCGCAGGAACTGCCGCCGAATGCGCCGACCGTCGCCGCCTACTTCATCATCCACAACACCGGCAAAAGCGCCGATCGCCTGCTCAGCGTCGACTCGCCCATCGCTGCACAAGCGCAGTTGCACGAGCACGTGATGCAGGGCGATCTGATGAAGATGCAGCAAGTGCCAAGCGTGCAAATCCCCGCCGGCGGCACCGTGACCTTCGCGCCGATGGCTTATCACGTGATGCTGCTCAACCCGAGCGATCGCAGTCTGCTCAGCGACGGCAAGCGCTTCCCGATGACCCTGCATTTCGAAAAGGCAGGTGACGTCAGCGTTGAAGTTGCCGTGCAGAAGAAAGCGCCGGAATCCGCCCAGGGCCACGTGCACGCTCAGTAACCGTTTCGGCTGACTTCGCCCATGCGTCCGTTGCGCGCCAGGCCCGTCCCGCATCACCGTCAGACTCAAGCGCTGACGCGTGGCAGCTGGATCGCCCTGTTCGCCATGTTGATGATCTTCATCGGTCCACTGATTTCTCAGTCGATGCCGATGGATCAGCACGCCTCGACGTCGATGCCAATGAGCATGGACATGTCGATGGACATGCCCGGCATGGATCACAGCGGCCATGCAGCCCAGCCTGCGGCCGAGCATTGCCCGCCGCAATCTTCGCACCACGTGCTGTGGGAAAAATGCGGCTATTGCAGCCTGCTGTTTAACTGCCCGGCACTGACCGGCGGCGGCGATTTCGTCGCTTTCAACATCCCGCCACCGAACACCTTCACCCCACCCTCCCCGCGTCTGGGCCATGCCCGCCAACCCTTCTTCCCCGGCGCCCGCACCCGCGCCCCGCCCATCGCCACGTAAACACGCACCTCTGATTGCACACGGTTGAGAAGACAGCTCCAGGCTGCCGGCCGTGGTGTTTACGACTGTTCGATGGAAATTGTCATGTCCAGGTTTACTGCTGTCCCCTGCGCGGAATCTGCCCGCGCGCACTTTGCCCTGAATGAATCGCGGATTCGTTGCAGGCACGCTATTGCCGTCCTTTGCGGCGTACTGCTGACTCCGCTGGCGCTGGCTGATGATCACACCGGCCACGGAAATGAACTGAGCCCGACGGTGATCACTGCCATCGCCCCAAGCTCGCCACTGACGATCGTCACCAACCCCAGGGATCCGCGCCAACCGGTGCCGGCCAGTGACGGTGGCGATTATCTGAAGACCATTCCCGGCTTCGCTCTGGTGCGCAATGGCGGCACCAACGGCGATCCGGTGCTGCGCGGCATGTTTGGTTCGCGGCTGAATATCCTCACCAACGGCAGCATGATGCTCGGCGCTTGCCCTGGCCGGATGGACGCGCCGACTTCGTATATTTCACCGGAAACCTACGACAAACTCACGGTGATCAAAGGCCCGCAAACCGTCCTCTGGGGTCCGGGCGCATCGGCCGGTACGGTGCTGTTCGACCGTGAGCCGGAGAACTTCGGCGAACTCGGCACTCGCGTCAACGCCAGCATCCTGGCTGGCTCCCACGGCCGTTTCGACAAGGTCATCGACGCGGCTGCCGGCGGTCCGTTGGGCTACGTGCGCGTCATCGGCAACACCGCGCATTCCGACGATTACCGCGATGGCAACAACGACATCGTCGCCTCGCGTTACGACAAGTGGAACGGCGATGTCGCACTGGGCTGGACGCCGGATGCCGACACCTTGATCGAACTCACCGCCGGCAAGGGCGACGGCGAGGCGCGGTATGCCGGGCGCGGCATGGACGGTTCGCAATTCCTGCGCGAAAGCCTCGGCCTGCGTTTCGAGAAATCCAACATCAGCGAGGTGCTGGAAAAACTTGAGGCACAGGTCTACTACAACTACGCCGACCATGTGATGGATAACTACACCCTGCGCACCCCGTCCGGCACCGGGATGATGGCAGGGCCCATGGCGTCCAACGTCGACCGTCGCACCCTCGGCGCGCGGCTCAAGGCGACCTGGCGCTGGGCTGATGTTCAGCTGATCACCGGCCTCGACGCACAGACCAACGAGCACCGTCAGCGCAGTGCAATGGGCGTCGATACCTACAAGCAGCTGCCGTACAGCAAGGACGCCGATTTCCATAACTACGGCGTGTTCAGCGAAATGACCTGGTACGCCGCCGAGCGTGATCGCCTGATCACTGGCGCCCGTGTCGACCGTGCTTCGGCCAAGGATTACCGGCAGACCACCGGCTCGGGGATGATGTCCCGCCCCAACCCGACCGCCGACGACACCCGCGCCGACACCCTGCCCAGCGGCTTCATCCGTTACGAGCATGACCTCGCCGACAGCCCGACCACGCTCTATGCAGGCCTCGGTCACGCGCAACGCTTCCCGGATTACTGGGAGTTGTTTTCGCCCAAGTCCGGCCCGGCAGGATCGGTCAATGCGTTCGACTCGATCAAACCGGAAAAGACCACGCAGTTCGACTTTGGCGTGAACTACAGGAGCGCCGACCTCGAAGCCTGGGCCTCGGGTTACATCGGTGTGGTACGCGATTACATCCTGTTCGACTACACGCCGGGAATGATGGGCATGAGCACCTCGCGCGCCGAAAACATCGACGCGCGGATCATGGGCGGCGAACTCGGTGCTGCCTACAACCTCACCGACAACTGGAAAGCCGATGCGACCCTTGCCTATGCCTGGGGCAAGAACAGCAGCGACGGCTCGGCCCTGCCGCAGATGCCACCGCTGGATGCGCGCTTCGGCCTGACCTACAGCGAGGCCAAGTGGAGCGCCGGCGCACTCTGGCGAGTGGTCGCCGCGCAGCACCGCATCGACGCGAACAAGGGCAACGTGGTCGGCAAGGATTACGCCCAGAGCTCGGGCTTCGGCGTGTTCTCGCTCAACGGCGCGTACCGCATCAACCAGCACTGGAAGGTCAGCAGCGGCGTCGACAACCTGTTCGGCAAAGCCTACGCCGAGCACCTGAACCTGGCTGGCAACGCGGGGTTCGGTTACCCGGCCAATGACCCACAGGCAATTAATGAACCGGGGCGCACGCTCTGGACCAAAGTGGATATGAGTTTCTGACACCAACACCTACCCATGTGGGAGCGAGCCTGCTCGCGAAGACGGCGCCACGGTCGGCATTGATATCGACTGAACAACCGCTTTGCGAGCAGGCTCGCTCCCACAGG